>DAOQAK010000002.1 GCA_035353855.1 Bacteroidales bacterium
TGAAACCGAAAAATGAAATATTTGGAACATTGATATAATCAGCAGACCCTAATTATATATAAGTAAGTTAGATTAAACGATATCGCAATTTACAAAGATAGTAAGTTTTACTTATTTATAAAGGTCAAAAACAAATGGAAATGTTGTATATATATAAAGAAAAAGGGGAAGCCGTTTTTACAACTTCCCTTGTCTATAGCGCTCCGGTGATTTTAAGGATAGGATAAAATTATTAAAAGCAACAGTGAGCAATGTGTGGCAGGACCGGGCGCTTTCTAATATTTGGCGGACATCCCCTTTATTTCGCTAAAATATCATACTTACAATTACTATGCTTACTACAAAAGCCAGGTAAATGAAAGTGTAGATATTATCTTTTATCAATGTTTTCATGGCTTTTCTTTTTTTAAGGTTTTTGAATATTTTTTTTGTTTTTATATTGTATTTTTTGTTTTCTATTGTAAAGTTAGTTATACTGAAATTTTGTTACAATCCATAATCAGTATAATGATGCACAAAATCAGTTAAAGGTGATTCTTTATAAGTTTTCGGTTAGGGTAATTTTTGTTTTGATACTTTTGCAGATAACTTTAGAATATTTTATTATATGAATTATTTTAATTTTCACACGCATACATTGTATTGCGATGGGAAAGCAGAACCGGAAGATTACGTTAAAGAAGCTATTGAAAAAAAAATGACGGCTATTGGTTTTACCTGTCATTCGCCATTACCATTTGAAAACGGATATAGTATTAAACAAAATAATATTGGAAATTATATCAATGATATAAGAGGTTTACAAAAAAAGTATTCTAATAAAATTAAAGTTTATATTGGGACTGAATTTGATTTTGTACCGGGTATGTCGGATGATTTTACCGTACTTAAAAATACTTTAATGCCTGATTATTTTATTGCTTCCGTGCATTTGGTAAGAAATAATGAGAATAAGAAATTATGGTTTATTGATGGTCCGGAAATAAATTATTCAGAAGGGATTGAAACAATTTTTAATAATAATGTTGAGCTTGCTGTAAGAACATATTATGAACAAGTTACTTTAATGGTATCTAAATTAAAACCGGATATTATCGGGCATATCGACAAAGTGAAAATGAATAATAAAAACAGATACTTCACAGAAAATGAAGAATGGTATAAAAAACTTGTAAATCATTTACTTGATACTGTTCAAAAAGCTGGAAGTATTGTTGAAGTAAATACCCGTGGTATTTATAAAAAACGCTGTGAATCAACATATCCAGGAAAAGAAATACTTAAAGAAATATATATAAGAAAAATTCCGGTTACAATTAGTTCCGATGCGCATTTACCCTGTGAATTGATTTTATGTTTTGATGATACAATAGAATTATTAAGGAATATAGGATTTAAAACTATAAAATATTTTACAGGAATTGATTGGATAGATATTTCAATTATATAAAATAAACTCCTTTTATTAGCTTATTATTCCTGCATATTTAAAGGTTCGCCAAATAATGTAGCAGCGGTGCATCGTTCAATTTTAACTTTTATATAATCGCCACTTTTAAAATCCATTTTCGGAAAAATAACTACTTTATTCTGGCTTGTTCTGCCTGACATAAAATCTTTTGATCGTTTTGATTTTCCTTCAACCAATACTTCAAAATCTTTCCCAATGTCATTTTGATTATTTTTCAGTGAAAGTTTTTGCTGTAGTTGTATCACTTCTTCCAGTCGTTTTATTTTTATTTCTTCGGGAACATCATCCTTTAATCTTCCTGCAGCGGCAGTGCCGGGTCTTTCGGAATATTTGAATATGTAAGCAAAATCAAAATGTGCCCATTCCATAATAGATAATGTTTCATTATGGTCGTCATCTGTTTCGGAACAAAAACCACAAATAATATCGGTTGAAATGCTACAACCGGGAACGATGCGGTGTATTGCTTCTATACGTTCCATATACCATTTTCTGTCATAACGACGGTTCATTAATTTTAAAATCCTGCTGCTTCCCGATTGTACTGGCAAATGTATGGAACGGCAAATATTCGGATATTTTGCGATAACCATTAATAATTCATCCGACATATCTTTAGGGTGAGAAGTGGCAAAACGTATGCGTAACAATGCGTTTATACCGGCAACTTTTTCCATAAGTGTAGAAAAATCAATAGTTGTATCGTTTTCAATCCATTTATATGAATTTACATTTTGTCCGAGTAAAGTAATTTCGCGATAGCCTTTTTCAAATAAACCTGCTGCTTCATCGATGATGGTTTGTGGATTCCGGCTTCTTTCTTTTCCGCGTGTATAAGGGACTACGCAATAAGAACAAAAATTTTCGCAACCCCGCATTATGGAAATAAATGCTGAAACGCCTTTACTGTCAAGACGTACAGGATTTATATCGGCATAGGTTTCGTCGGCTGATAAAATTACATCAATGGCTTTTTGCCCATGCAGTGCAGTATTTAAAAGCTCAGGAATGTTTCTGTAAGCATCAGGTCCAACAATTAAATCGACTGATTTTTCCTGTTCCAGTAAATTTTCTTTCAGGCGTTCAGCCATACAACCCAGAACACCAATTATCAGGTGAGGATTTTTTTTCTTCAGCGATTGAAACTCCCTTAATCGTTTATATACGCGGTCTTCAGCATGTTCGCGGATTGAGCAGGTGTTGATGAAGATTACATCCGCTTCTTTATGGTTATCAGTTGGAGTATAATTATTTTCTTTCATTACCGAAGCTACAATTTCACTATCGGAAAAATTCATCTGGCAACCATAAGTCTCGATAATAAATTTTTTTTGCATTTTTTTTGACGTATAATAAATTGCTGAGAACCCTGCAAAATTAAGTAAAAAACAAATCCGACATTTCTTTTTTTATAAGGTATCAAAAAAAAATATTTGTGTTGGATTAAAGTATTTCATTTTCTTTGCAAGAATTTTAAAAGTAAAATTGTAAAAACATTAAAATGGGAAAAAATCTTGTAATAGTTGAATCTCCTGCTAAAGCGAAGACAATTGAGAATTTTTTAGGGAAAGATTTTATTGTGAAATCAAGTATGGGTCATGTGCGCGACTTGGCAAAAAGCAAAACAACAAAAGATTCTTCAGGTATTGGTATAGATATAAAGAATGGGTTTAAACCCATTTATGAAGTTCTTGAAGATAAAAAAACAATCATAACGGAATTAAAAAAATTAGCTAAAGAATCGGAAATAGTTTGGCTAGCGACTGATGAAGACCGCGAAGGAGAGGCTATTTCATGGCATCTTTTAGAAACATTGAAAATTAATGAAAACAAAACCAAGCGAATTGTTTTTCATGAAATAACCAAATCGGCAATTTTAAATGCTATTGAAAATCCAAGAACTATAGATAAAAATTTGGTTAATGCACAACAAGCCCGCAGGGTACTCGACAGACTGGTAGGTTTTGAACTTTCACCATTGCTATGGAAAAAAGTAAAACCATCTTTATCGGCAGGTCGTGTTCAATCGGTTGCTGTAAGGCTTATTGTTGAAAGAGAAACAGAAATAAAAGATTTCAAAATAGTTTCTTCTTATAAAATTACTGCGAATTTTGATATAGAGAAAAACGGACAAACATCAGTATTGAAAGCAGAATTACCAAACAGGTTTCAAACAAAAGAAGAAGCAATAAATTTTCTGAAAAAATGTTTAGGTGCTGATTTTATTGTTGATTCAATTGAAACAAAGCCTGCTAAAAAATCACCGGCTCCTCCTTTTACTACGTCTACTTTACAACAGGAAGCTTCAAGAAAACTTGGTTTTTCGGTTGGAAAAACCATGATGATAGCCCAACAACTCTATGAATCTGGAAAAATAACATACATGCGTACCGATAGTGTAAATCTTTCGGATATGGCTTTGAGCACAATCAAAGATGAAGTCATTTCGTTGTACGGAGAGCAATATGTGAAGATCAGGAAATATACTACCAAAACAAAAGGTGCGCAGGAGGCTCACGAAGCGATACGTCCTTCTTATATCAATAATCAGAATATTAGCGGCGACGATGCTCAGAGAAGATTGTACGACCTGATATGGAAACGTACCATCGCTTCACAAATGAGTGATGCAGAATTGGAGAAAACCAATGTTACCATAAAAATCTCTACTACTCCCGAAAAATTTATTGCACGTGGCGAAGTACTGAAATTTGATGGATTCCTTAAAGTATACATGGAGTCGACCGATGACGAAGAAGACGAAGCTCAAAAAGATATGCTTCCTCCAATTAAAGTTGGCGAACTTTTAAAGTTAAAAGATATTTTAGCAATTGAAAAATTTTCTCAAACCCCACCTCGTTATACGGAAGCTAGTCTTGTAAAAAAATTGGAAGAACTCGGAATAGGGCGTCCTTCAACATATGCCCCAACGATTAGCACCATTCAGAAACGCGGTTATGTTGTTATTGAAGACAGACCGGGAACTACACGGAATTATACTTATATTTCTCTTAGCAAGGAAAAAATTTCCGAAGAAATTAAAACAGAAGTTTTTGGTACCGAAAAATCAAAAATTTTCCCAACAGATATTGGTAGTTTGGTCAATAGATTTTTACTTCAGTATTTCGATAATATTATTGATTATAATTTTACCGCGAGCGTTGAAAAAGAATTTGACGAAATTGCGCAGGGAATGAAGGAATGGGAAAAAGTGATCAATGATTTTTACTTCCCCTTTCACAAGCAAATAGAACAAACAAATAAAAATTCTGAGAAAGTCAGTGGTGAAAAATTTCTTGGTAAAGATCCGGAAACAGGAAAACCTGTATATGTGAAAATCGGAAAGTTCGGACCTATTGTTCAGATGGGGGAAACAGAAAGTGAAGAAAAACCAAGGTTTGCAGGACTATTAAAAGGACAAAGTATTGAAACAATAACATTTGAAGAAGCACTTGAACTTTTTAAATTACCGAAAGTCATAGGAACGTTTGAAGGTACTGATATCATTGTTTCGGTAAGTCGTTTCGGTCCTTACATAAAACATATGAATGGTTTTTATTCATTGAAGAAAACCGATAATCCTACTACTATTAATGAAAGTCGTGCAATTGAAATTATTCTTGAAAAAAGAACAAAAGATAGCAATAAATTGATAAAAGAATTTACTGAAAATCCAGAAGTAAAAGTTCTTAGGGGGCGATGGGGAATATATATTGCAATTGGGAAGAATAATTATAAAATTCCAAAAGGAACCGAACCCGAAAAGCTTTCACTGAAAGATTGTCTTGAAATAGCAGAAACCCAAAATAAAGAAACTCCGGTTAAAGGTAAAGTAAAATCTAAAAAACAGAAATAAGCATGGATACTGATATTTCTATATATTTTGAGCCTGTAAGTATTAACGATTATAGCAATAGTAATGATTTTCGTCCCGGAAGAATTGGTGATATTATTAATGCCTTTAAAAATGAAAATAATTTTCCTTCGCTTGAAAATATTGATATAGCTATTATTGGTGTTAACGAAGATCGTCTTTCAACAAATAATGAGGGAACTTCATTAGCTCCTGATCAGGTTAGAAAATATTTATACCGACTTTATCAGAATAATTTTAAAACACGTATTGTCGATTTAGGAAATATTCGCAGGGGGCATAATATAGAAGATACTTATTTTGCTGTAAAAAATGTTTTATCGGAATTAATGAAGGCTCATATAATTCCTGTAGTGATTGGTGGCTCTCAAGATATAACTTATGCCAATTATTTAGCATATGAAAGTCTTGGCCAGATTATAAATATTGTTTCAGTTGATTCAAGTTTTGATTTAGGAAATGCTGAACAGGACATGAGTTCAAAATCTTACCTGAGTAAGATAATAATGCATCAGCCAAATTTTCTTTTTAACTATACCAACATTGGATATCAAACCTATTTTGTTGATCAGGACGCAATTGATTTGATGGGGAAATTATATTTTGATGTATACAGGCTTGGTCATGTACGTGCAAACATTGAAGAAGTTGAGCCTTATGTAAGAAATGCAGATATGGTTTCATTTGATATTTCTTCTATTCGCCAGTCGGATGCTCCCGGAAATGCCAATGCATCACCCAATGGATTTTATGGAGAAGAAGCATGTCAGATTACACGTTACGCGGGTTTAAGTGATAAACTTTCTTCCATAGGTTTTTATGAAATGAATCCAACTTTTGATAATAGTGGGCAAACGGCACATCTTGTTGCACAGATGATTTGGTATTTCATTGATGGATTTTATTTCAGGAAGCATGATTTTCCTTTGAAAGAAAAAGAGCAGTATTTAAAATACAGAGTTTCCATTAATAATCATAAGTACGAAATTATTTTTTATAAAAGTAAAAAAAGTGATCGCTGGTGGATGGAAGTTCCTTGTCCTACATTTCTAAAAAGCAAATATGAACGCCATTATTTGGTACCCTGTTCCTATAAGGATTATCAGACTGCATTAAAAGAAGAGATGCCCGACCGATGGTGGCAGGTATATCAGAAACTAATGTAGGCTAATAAAACCAATACCTCTATTATTATATCTTTTCAAAATCGTTTTTATAAATTTAATTTTCAAAAATTTTATAAATATTACTTCTTTTACAAGCTGGGTATTATTTATGAAAAACATTGAAATATATAAGTTATTTAATGTAACTTTTGTTTAAAATCAAAGTATAAAAATTTTAAATGGTTGATTTATAGTAATATGTAATTTTTATAACTTTTTTTCAACAATAAGTACTTGTAAAATAAAAAACAATTTCATAATTTTACAGTCTTTTTATAAATTAAAGGCAGTTATACTCTACATTTTGAAAATAATTTTGTGTATGAAAAAAAATATTACTTTTTTATTTTTCTTCCTCGCTTCTGTTGTTATATATGCACAACAGGAGGTTCAGGTAAGCCATAATATGTTTAATAATATGGGTATAAATCCTGCTTATGCTGGTATGAATGATGGCATATGTGCAACTGCAATTGTTCGTCAGCAATGGATGGGGTTTGAAGATGCTCAAGGATATAAAGGAGCTCCTCAGACTTATTTATTATCGATTGATGGTGCAGTTCATCCATTACATGGAGGTTTAGGATTAAATGTGATGCAAGATCAACTTGGATTTGAAAAAAATCTTGATGTCAAACTTTCATACTCTTATAAATTAGCTGCAGGTCCTGGAATTTTGGGCATTGGAGCACAGATAGGTTTCTGGAATAAAAAATATGATTTTACAAAATTTCTTCCTATTGATATTAATGATCCAAAGCTATTGGGTGGTGGCGAAGAAGGTAATATGGCAACTGATTTTGCATTTGGTGTTTTTTACCAAATACCAAGTAAATTATATTTTGGTTTATCATCTTCACAACTTTCGCAAGCAGAGATTTCTTATACCACATCACTTGCAGCACCAACTCTATCCCGTCATTATTACGTATCAGCCGGTTATTATTATCCAATTCCCAGTAACCCTTCACTTGAACTCGATCCTTCCATACTCATTAAATCTGATCTTGCTTCTACACAATTTGATGTAAATGCTTTATTAAAATTTAATAATACTTTCTGGGGTGGAATAAGTTGGAGAGCACAGGATGCTATTGTAGCTCTTATAGGTTATCAAAGAAATTTCAATTTTGGTACACTTAGGCTTGGGTATTCATATGATTTTACAACTTCTGCTCTTAATAATTATAGTAGTGGAAGTCATGAGATTATGTTAGGCTATTGTTTTAAAATTACTAAAGCCGAAAATCATGAGAGTTACGATAATGTTAGATTCTTATAACATATATAAATGTAACCAATTTGAAACAAAAACGTAAAACGAATTTAAATTACCGTTTAATATAATATTCTTAATATTTAAAACGTTAATGTTAAAGAAAAGAACTAAAACAGAGATGCTATGAAAAAGTTGCTAATTTCATTTTCAGCTATCCTTATACTACTTGGAATCCTTACAAGTTGTAATAATTCTGGCAAAGGTCAGTTAATAGGAGTTCAAGATAGACCTGATTGGTATCAACCCGATCCATATGGAATGCTTTTTATACATATGGGGAGCTATAATATGGGTAATAGTGATCAGGATGTACCTTATGCACAAATATCTCCTTCAAAAACAGTTTCTGTTCAAGCATTTTATATGGATGAAACAGAAATTACAAATAATGAATACAGACAATTTGTTTATTGGGTTCGGGATTCAATTGCACATCGTAAACTTGGCGAGCAATTAGAAGAACATTTAATCACAGAAAATGAAGAAACTGGTGAAACTTATGAACCACCTTATATTAACTGGAAAGCAAAAATTGAGTGGGATGGTACTGATGAAGAGCAAAGAGATATTCTTAATACAATGTATATTTCAGAACAAGAAAGATTTTACAGAAGAAAAGAATTAGACCCCCGTATGTTCAATTATGATTATAGTTATATAGATTTTAAAGCTGCTGCTGCAAAAGATTATTCTTCAAGTAATTTAACAGCAGGTTCATTAAATAACAACAGACCACAGGGATTGAAAGACAGGTCAGTATATATTATCAAAAAAACCATTAACATATTTCCGGATACCCTTGCATTTGTGCATGATTTCACATATTCATTTAATGATCCAATGACTCAAAATTATTTCTGGCATCCAGCTTATGATAATTATCCGGTTGTAGGAGTAAACTGGGTACAGGCTCGTGCTTTTTGTATTTGGAGAACATTATTAATGAATAGTTGGCTGTATAGTCAGGAAGAATCATATGTTAACGATTTTCGTCTTCCTACAGAATCAGAATGGGAATGGGCTGCACGTGGAGATCTTGATTTAAGTCCATTTCCATGGGGAGGTCCATATATCAGAAATAGTAATGGTTGTTTCTTGGGAAACTATAAACCGTTACGTGGTAATTATCTTGATGACGGGGGATTTCATACTGTAGTGGTTGGTCATTATGCTCCAAATGATTTTGGATTATATGATATGGGAGGAAATGTTGCAGAATGGACCAGCAATGCTTTCGATGAATCTGCTTATAATTTTGCTCATGATTTAAATATGGATTACAGGTATGAAGCAAAAGATACCGATCCTCCGGCACTAAAGAGAAAGGTAATTAGAGGAGGTTCATGGAAAGATGTTGGCTATTTCATGCAAACAGGTACACGTACGTATGAATATCAAGATACAGCTAAATCTTATATTGGATTCAGGTGTGTCCAGACTTATCTTGGTCGTGATAAAAATGATGGACCTAATGCATCTAATGTATATAATTAATAGTGAATTTTTTATCAATATATCAATCAAAGAACCTAAAGAATTAATTAAACACAAACTAACTAAATACCTAATCAACTATGAAGAACCTAGTAAGAAGTAAAAAGTTTAAAAACTTCATGTCAAAATTGTATGGCTGGGGTGCGTCTGTTGTAATCATTGGTGCATTATTTAAAATTGAGCACTATCCTGGAGCTGGTCCAATGCTGATGATCGGATTAGGAACTGAAGCAATCATATTCTTTTTCTCTGCATTCGAACCACCACACGTTGAACCAGATTGGAGCCTTGTGTATCCTGAACTGGCCGGAATGTATCATGATGCCGAAGCTGAAGCTGAAGAAAGTGAACATAAGAAAAGCATGACAGAAGAACTCGATAAAATGCTTGAAGAAGCAAAAATTGGTCCTGAACTTATTGCTAGTCTTGGAAAGGGGCTGACCAAATTAAATGAAACAACATCTAAATTATCTGATGTAAGCGAAGCTTCAGCTGCAAGTGATGAATTTGTTCAGAATATTAAAAGTGCATCAAAGTCAGCTGGTGAATTAACGAATTCTTATAATAAAACATCTGAAGCTCTTACAAAAGATATAAGTTCAACAGAAGGTTATGCAAATAGTATTAAAGCTGTTTCTCAATCTGCAAATGAACTTGCAAACACTTATGCTCAAACTTCGGAAGTCCTTAAATCTGATCTTGGTGCATCACAAGATTATGTAAATAGTGTAAAAAAAGCTACAAGCTCAGCTCTTGAGCTTGCGGATCAATATAGTAAATCAGCCGAATCATTAACAAAATCAGCCCAGGCAATTGATTTTTCTGCTGTTGATGGTAAATCATATGGTGAACAAATTCAAAAAATTTCGCAAAACCTTGCTGCCCTCAACTCTGTCTATGAACTTCAATTAAAAGGTACAAGCGAACAAGTTCAGGCTACTAATAAACTTCAGGATACATTAAATCAGTTTATGAGTAATCTTGGCGAATCGAATGATAATACATTGAAGTTTAAAAGTGAAATTGCTACCCTTACTAAAAATCTGTCTGCTCTTAACAATGTTTATGGTAACATGCTTGCTGCCATGAATGTTAATGTTAACAGATAATAGGATTTTGGAATAATGATTATTAAAAATTTAAAATAAAAACATAAAAAATGGCTGGTTATAAAGAAACCCCGCGACAAAAGATGATCGGGATGATGTATCTGGTATTAACAGCTCTTTTAGCTCTTAATGTTTCAAAAGATATATTAAATGCTTTCGTTATAGTAAACCAAGGATTAAAAACAAGTCAGGCAAATGTTACAAGTAAAAATGAACTGATTTATGCTAATTTTCTGAAAGCATCCATGGAAAATCCCGTTAAAGTTAAACCCTATCTTGATAATGCGTTAAAAGCTCAAAAAATTACTGATGAATTAGTTAAATATATCAGTGAACTAAGAACAAAAGTAGTAGCTTACGCTGAGTTTGGCATTAAAGATAAAAGTGAAGACGCTGCCATATGGGCAAAAGCAGATACTATCCCATTATCAGCAATTGGCGCTAAAGATAATTACGATAAACCAATGGAAATTCTTATTGGTGGATCAGAAAATGGCGCAACTGGTGAAGGTAAAGTACTTAAAGATAAACTGGAAAAGTTTAAAAAAGATATGATCGCTTTGCTAATGAATGAAAAAGATAAAAAATCTACTGAAAAAAATTTCCCTTTCAATTTAGAGGATTCTTATAGTATTACTGAGGGAAAAGTTGTTAGTTGGATTGAAAATAATTTCTATCATACAGTACTTGCTGCAGATGTGGCTTTATTGAATAAAATGCTTATCGATGTAAAGACTGTTGAAGGTGATATTATAGCTAAACTATATGCTAATGTTGATGCTGCTTCTTTTAAATTTGATAAAATTGTAGCCAAAGTAGTGGCTCCTTCAAGTTATATTATGAGTGGCAGCGAATACAAAGCGAATATTTTCCTTGCAGCTTATGATAGTAAGAAATCACCAGATATATATATTGGTGACACAAATACACACGTAGGCGAACTTCTTGATAAAACAAAATTTGAAGATGGTATGGGTGTATATACTACTTCTGGTGCTGGTGTAGGCGAGAAAAAATATACAGGTTGGATAAGCATTACAAAACCAGGTGAAACTACTCCTACTCTTTATAATTTCAGCAGTTCTTATTTTGTTGGTACACCTTCTGCAACTGTTTCTGCTACAAAAATGAATGTTTTTTACATCGGTGTAGCAAATCCTGTTTCAATTTCTGTACCTGGCGTACCTAGTGATCAAGTTCAACCTACAATTTCTAGTGGAACTCTTAAGTCTTTAGGTGGAGGTAAATATGAAGTTTTTGTAACTACTGGAAATACAAAAACTACTATTAATGTGATGGCAAAAATGGGTGGTAAAGTCACTTCAATGGGTTCTGCAGAATTTCGTGTTAAGCGAGTTCCAAACCCTGAAGCATATATTGCAAATGTAAATGGTGGACTGGTTTCAAAATCTTTATTAGCGGCTTCTGGCGCAATTATTCCTAAAATGCCTGAAGGTTTTGATTTTGATTTAAATTTTATAATCACTTCATTCACATTAACCGTTACTACTGCTGGTGACCTAATTGAAAAGTATGGAGTAGGTAATAAATTAACTGCTGATATGATTGCTGCTATTAATAAAGCTAAGGCAGGTACAAAAGTATATATTGAAGATATTAAAGCAAAAGGACCTGATGGTACTACGCGTTCCTTAGCCTCGATCAACCTAAAGCTTAAATAACCAAAATATTTATAATGGAGGTATTATGTTAAAAATAAAAATTCTGATATTTACATTGTTGGGTGTAATACTTAATTTACCAAGTATTAAGGCACAAGTTATGGATAGTCCGCCACTTGATGGGGTGTATGAAAAAATTCATAATTTAAATCGTGTACCTATACCATATGCCCCTTTACGTGAAGCTGATGCATTGTGGACAAAACGCATATGGAGAGTTATCGATATGCGTGAAAAAATAAATCATCCATTTTATTATCCTATTGATGAACAAAATGGAAGAAAAAGTTTTATGCAGGTTGTTCTTTCTGCGATTCAGGAGGGTTCAATAACAGCATATGATATAGGTAATGATGAATTTTTAATACCATTTACTTATGAACAGATTATGAAAAATCTGAACTCTACTGATTCTGTAACACAACAAAGGGATTATCCTCCTTATGATTATTATGATACAGTTATTGTTCAAAAATTTGAACCTTCTACAGTAAAAAAAATAAGAATTAAAGAAGATTGGTTTTTTGATAAACAACGTTCGGTTATGGACGTAAGAATACTTGGTATTTGCCCAATATTAGACGATATTGATCCTGTTACTGGCGAATCAAGAGGTTCAAAACCTTTATTTTGGATATATTTTCCTGATGCCAGAAAAATATTTGCAAATGCAGAAGTATTCAATCGATTTAATGATGCGGCAAGACTTACCTATGATGATCTTTTCTTTAAAAGAATGTTTAATAGTTATATTTATAAGGAAACTAATGTCTATGATCGTAAAATAATAGAATATGCAACAGGGATGGATGCACTACTTGAATCAGAAAGAATAAAAAATGATATTTTCCTTTGGGAACATGATCTTTGGGAATATTAATATTAATTCCTTTCAAACTCCTCATAGAAATATGGGGAGTTTTTTTATGTAAAAAATTAAATGAAATACTTGCTTTACTCTTCATTAATATTTACTTTTATTACAATTAAATGTAATCCTTATGAAACCCACATTTATTAAAATTATTTTTATAATAGTATTGGTACTAAAATTAAATACTGTTAATGCACAATATGGAACTGGGCTAGGAGTTCGTTATGGGACAGATTCAAATATTGGGTTAACGGTACTTCAATTTTTAGGTGATAGAAACCAGGGAGCCATAAATGTCATAATTTCTGCACCATACAATGGTGTAAGAGCGAGCGGATGTTTTGAATTACATATAAGTAATCATAATGAAAATATAGAAGTAGCACATGTAGGCTTTTTTATAGGCGCTGGTGGACATACAGGGAGATACAAAACAATTGGATGGATGAAAGATGGATCGTCGCCTATTAATAAAGAAAATGTTATTACAGTTGGAGTTGATGGGATTGCAGGTATTGAATGGAAACTTCCTGAAGTACCACTGTTACTTAGCCTTGATGTTCATCCTTTTATTGATTTAAATTATCAGAAACAACAACCGGAAATTTTTGAATTGGGATTATCTTTAAGATATTTATTATAAAAAATTTTTTTATTGAAAAAATAAAAGCCGCCTCAGTATTTTGAGACGGCTTCTTTTTTACTTTTGTGAAAGCAAATTTATTATGCATATTACCGAAACACCCATAGAATATTTAAAAGGCGTAGGTCCGCAAAGAGCAGAAATACTGAAAAAGGAATTGGGTATTTTTAGTTTTAATGATCTTATCGATTACTATCCTTTCAGATATATTGATAAAAGCCGCTTTTATAAAGTTAGCGAAATAAGCAGCGACATGCCCTATGTGCAATTGAAGGGATTCATTGATAAAATAAATTTTATAAGTGGCGGAAAAAAAATTATCCGCATGACTGCACGCTTCAGAGATGAGACGGGTGCGATAGAACTCGTGTGGTTTAATGGTTTCAAATGGCTTAAAGATAATTTCAAACCAAATATCGAATATATAGTTTTCGGAAAACCTACATTATTTAGCGGGAAATATAACATTGCGCATCCTGATGTTGAATTACCTTCCGAACAGGAAGCCCTTATCAATTCAAGCCTTCAGGCTTTTTATAATTCTTCGGAAAAGCTTAAATCTAGAGGGCTCGATAGTAAAGGCATCAGTAAATTAATGAAAGCATTATTGCCTCAAATAAAAGGCTATATTCCCGAAACTCTTTCACAAAAGCTGATAGAAGGATTGAAACTTATTTCACGTGAAGAAGCGTTGAAACAAATTCATTTTCCGGAGAGCCAGGAAATGCTTCAAAAAGCACAGCTTCGACTGAAATTTGAAGAACTATTTTTTGTTCAGTTACGATTGTTAAAACTAAAACTTCTTCGTTCCGAAAAATTTTCGGGTAATAAATTTTCCACAGTTGGCAATCATTTCAACGATTTTTATAAAAATTATCTTCCTTTTCAACTTACAAATTCACAGAAAAAAGTTATAAAAGAAATCAGGAATGATATTGGTTCAGGTAAACAAATGAATCGCTTGTTGCAGGGCGATGTTGGAAGCGGAAAAACAATAGTGTCATTGTTATGTATGCTAATAGCTCTTGATAATGGTTTTCAGGCATGTATTATGGCTCCGACAGAAATATTAGCCATGCAACATTTTGTAAGCATTACAAAACTACTTAAAGAAACAAATATAAATGTTCAACTTTTAACCGGTAGCACAAAGAAGCCTCAACGAAAGAAAATATTGAGTGAACTGGAAAATGGAGATTTGAAAATTCTTATTGGGACTCATGCATTGCTTGAGGAAAATGTAAAGTTTTTAAATCTTGGTTTTGTAGTAATTGATGAACAACATCGATTTGGCGTTGCACAAAGGGCAAAGATGTGGCAAAAAAATAATATACCTCCGCATGTGTTAGTAATGACTGCAACTCCCATCCCGCGTACTTTGGCAATGACGCTTTATGGCGACCTGGATGTTTCTGTAATCAATGAATTGCCTCCCGGGCGAAAACCTGTGAAAACAGTGCATTTTACGGAAGCCGACCGTTTGCGTGTTTTTGGTTTTATGCGAAAGCAGATTCATGAAGGGCATCAGATTTATGTTGTGTACCCATTGATATTTGAATCGGAATCGCTTGATTTGAAACATTTGATGGAAGGATATGATAGCATTGTTCGTGAGTTTCCTTTGCCGCATTATGCAATTAGTATTGTTCATGGCCAGATGAAAACTGCCGATAAAGATTTCGAGATGCAACGTTTTGTAAAAGGTGAAACAAATATAATGGTAGCTACTACAGTGATTGAAGTGGGTGTTGATATTCCGAATGCATCAGTTATGGTGATTGAAAATGCAGAACGTTTTGGTTTATCACAATTACATCAGTTGCGTGGGCGTGTTGGAAGAGGTGCAGATCAATCATACTGTATTTTAATGACCGGGAATAAACTTACGTCTGATGGAAAAAAACGTATTGAAACAATGGTCAGAACTACTGATGGTTTTGAAATTGCCGAAGCTGATTTACGACTTCGCGGTCCCGGCGATATTACAGGAACACAACAAAGCGGTATACTCGATTTTAAAATTGCCGATATCATTAAAGATGAAAAATTGCTCCACTATGCCCGAAAAACAGCTATTGAAATTCTTGAAAAAGATCCTACATTATCAGGAATTGAAAATATTCCTATCATACGTAGGCTTTCAGAACTTAATAAAGAAAATGTTAACTGGAGCAGGATAAGTTGATTGTTTAATACCAATTCAGAATTTAACCATCAAAACATTTTAAAGTGTGAATTTTAATCAAATTGAGTAATTTTACACAAAATTATTTCAAATGAAAATTTCATACAATTGGCTTAAGCAATATTTGAATTTTGATGCAAATCCACAAGATCTTTCGGAAGTACTTACCGGATGCGGGTTAGAAGTGGAAGCACTTGAAGAATATTCCAGTATAAAAGGTGGATTAAAGGGATGTTTTATAGGAGAAGTAAAAACTAAAGAAAAACATCCTGATGCGGATAAGCTCAGTATTACAACTGTTGATATTGGTCGTGCCGAATTATTACATATTGTTTGTGGCGCACCTAATGTTGAAGCCGGACAGAAGGTAGTTGTGGCAACCATTGGTACAACATTATATACAGCAAAAGGAGAATTAGAACTTAAGAAAGCAAAAATTCGCGGACAGGTTTCGGAAGGTATGATTTGCGCTGAAGACGAACTGGGCATTGGTGATTCTCATGCAGGAATTATGGTTCTTGATGCAAATGTAAAAATTGGAATTCCGGCTGCTGAATATTTTAATATTGAAAATGATTGGGTTTTTGAAATTGGATTAACTCCAAATCGTGCTGATGCCACTTCGCATATTGGTGTTGCCCGTGATATTGCTGCTGTTCTAAATGTTTATAATAAAAAGAAGTATTCATATATTTTTCCTGATATAAGTAATTTTAAAATTGATAATAACAATCTGAAAATTGATGTGATTGTTGATGATACTATTGCTTGTCCACGTTATGCCGGAATAACAGTATCTGATATTAGAGTAACCGAATCGCCGGAATGGCTTAAAAACAGGCTTAAAGCTGTTGGTCTTCGTCCGATAAATAATATTGTAGATATTACAAATTTCGTTTTGTTAGAAACAGGTCAACCGCTTCATGCGTTCGATGCAGAGCAGATTTCAGGGCAGAAAGTTATTGTGAAAAAAATGAATGAGGGAACAAAATTCATCACGCTTGATGAAGTAGAACGTACATTAACCTCACGTGATCTGATGATTTGTAACGAAAATGAAGGAATGTGTATAGCCGGTGTTTTCGGGGGAATGAAATCAGGAGTGAGCGAAAAAACAAGAAGTGTTTTTATTGAAAGCGCTTACTTTGATCCGGTTCATGTTCGTAAAACCTCAAAATATCACGGATTAAAAACAGATGCATCATTTCGTTTCGAAAGAGGTGTTGACCCAAACATGGTTATCGTTGCTTTGAAACGTGCGGCATTACTAATGAAAGAAATTGCCGGCGGAAAAATTTCTTCGGAAATTGTTGACATTTATCCTATACCGATAGAAGATTTTAAAGTCAATATTAAATTTGCTAATGTTGACAAGCTTATTGGGAAGAAAATTGAAAAGGATATAATTAAAAATATACTTACATCTCTTGATATTAAAATAGTTTCAGAAAATAATGAAAGCCTCGAATTATCAGTGCCTCCATTCAAGGTTGATGTACAACGTGAAGCGGATGTGATTGAAGAGATACTTCGTATTTATGGTTATAACAACATAGAAGTGCCTGAAACATTTCGTATTTCTTCATCAAAAGCACCCGATCCTGATAAAGAAAAACTTCAAAGTAAAATATCGGATTACCTTTGCAGTAATGGCTTTTATGAGATCATGAATAATTCATTAACGAATGAAAAATATATTAATGGTTTAAACTCGTTAAAGCCCGAAAACAATGTGATAATATTAAATGCATTAAGCACTGAGCTTGGGATCATGCGCCAGTCAATGCTTTTCGGGGGACTGGAATCGGTTTCATATAATCATAACAGGAAGAATTTTAACCTGAAATTTTTTGAATTCGGAAGAACATATAAATATTTGCCGGGAGAAAATGATTTAAAATGTTATGTTGAAAATGAACAACTGGCAATAATCCTCACAGGTAATATAGAAGCAGAGAACTGGAATACCGGTAAAGGAAAGGCTGTTGATTTTTATTACCTGAAAGCTTTTGTAAATAATATTTTTGCAAATATCGGAATCAATAATCGTGAATTTTCAGTAAGAGAAATCTCAAATGATTTGATTGCAGAGGGTTTTGAGTATTCGTATAATAAAACGGTAGTTGCCGGATTTGGCAAAATAGAAAAAAATATTTTGAAAAAATTCGATATCAAGCAAGATGTTTATTATGCAGAAATTGAATGGGCACAGTTTATTTTATTAAGTTCCAGAAACAAAGTTAAATATTCAGATGTATCTAAATTTCCTGAAGTAAGAAGGGATCTTGCATTGGTAATTGATAATTCGGTGAAGTTTTCACAAATAGAAGAGCTGGCATACAAAACAGTACCAGCACTGTTAAAGGAAGTAAATCTTTTTGATATTTATAAAGATGAAAAAATAGGCAGCAATAAAAAATCATATGCGGTAAGTTTTATAATTCAGGACAAAGAGAAAACCCTTACCGATACTGAGACAGATTCAATTATGAATAAACTCATTGCTGTATTTTCTGATGAATTAAATGCTAATCTCAGGTAATAGAAATGATGATGAATGTTCTGTATAGCCAGGTTTTTCAGTACATTGCATGGATACTTATTGCTGTAGTTGTTATAATAATGATTCGTTATTTCTGGCTTTCTATTTATGAAAAATCATATTATCCTGAACAGTGGTCATACTTTTTGAAAAAAAATAAAGTTCCCGAAACTCTTGTTCAGCTTGAGAAAGCGTATGATGACAAGATACGGTTTTATAATTTCTGGTTCCAGGTTGAACGGTTAAAAAATGAAAACATAAAAGGTTCATTTGCGGAATTAGGAGTTTACAAAGGTGAAACAGCGAAGATCATTCATGAAATGGATAAGTCGCGAAAACTGTTTCTTTTCGATACTTTTGAAGGATTTAAAAAAGAAGATTTGAAAAATGAAACGGGTGAGGCAGCAACATATTCCACAAAAAATTTTGCTGATACTCATGAAAAAAAAGTTCTGGAATATATAAACGGCGACAGCCATATTATCATTAAAAAAGGTCATTTTCCTGGTACTACAGAGGGGTTGGAAAAAGAGGTTTATGCTTTTGTAAATATTGATGCCGATCTATATAATTCAATAAAAGAAGGCTGCAATTATTTTTATCCTCGTTTATCTCCCGGTGGAGTTATGATCATTCATGATTATAATCACAAGTGGGAAGGTGCTATGAAAGCAGTAAATGAATTTGTAAAAAATATCCCTGAGAACTTAATTGAAATTGCCGATATGCATGGCTCGGTGATGATAATTAAAAATAAAAAATTAGCTTAAGGATTTCTGAAACCTTAGTAAATACAAGCTATTAATAACAAACCATTTTTGTTTTTCCTTGTATTTATTTTTTAGCTGCAACATTCTTATCTGTGCAGTAATTATATTTCCAAAAATATAATTTTCAAAAGGTCGTAAATTGAATTTTTTTAAAACGATATTACATTTAACAGAAATACTGTCGGGCGAAATATTCTGTAAAATATTTTCAGTATAAGGAGTAATGTAATTTAAATCACTTTCGGTGATCACTTCTAATTTTATTTTAGCAATGCCCGACGCAATCATATCAATTTTTTTGGCTGCTGCCTGCGAAAGATCGATAATGCGGTTGCTGTATTTCGGACAGCGGTCATTAATTTTTACAATCACATATTTATTATTGTAAAGATTGGTGATTTTTACCAGTGTTTGAAGAGGCAAAGTAGCATGGGCTGCTGTGTATTTTTTATTATCAAAGATTTCACCACTTGAAGTTTTGTGTCCCTGGAAAGCGTGATGATAATATGTAGCATGCCCCGTTTGCTCTATTTTTTGGGCATTCGCAATAAAACAAAATAAAATAAAAATGAAAATAAATAACGCTTTTCTCTTATTCAGAGTCATCGTTTATGATTTGGTTAAACTTAAATTATTTTTACTTTTATATTAGAAACAAAATATCTTAAAAACTTTTAAATACTTATGTGGCTTGAAGCCGGTAATTATATTAATCAGACAAATAATAACATCAGGGCTGCAAATATATAAAATATATTTAATATGTTAAAATTCAGATGATACAGTAAATAAAATAAACTTTTCTGTATTTTTTTTAACTTTACAATCTAATCAACAATTAATGTTTATGAATTATATCCTGGATATATTGTCACTTATTGGAATAGTTGGATTATTCCTTTTCAGCATGAAACTGATGAGTGAGAGCTTGCAAAAAATTGCAGGTAATGGGATGAGGAATATTATCAAATATATTGCTTCATCACGTTTTAAAGCTGTAATGTCAGGAATAATACTTACCGCATTAATACAGGCTTCAGCAGTTGTAACAGTAATGACCGTAAGTTTTGTTAATGCAGGCATGTTGTCACTTACTGAATCGATAGGGATTATAATGGGTGCTAACATTGGGACAACAATAAAAGGATGGCTTATTTCAATGGTTGGATTAAATACAGATATGGGTGTAATTGCTTTACCGATTTTAGGATTAACTTTTCCATTTCTTTTTTCAAAGAGCAACACAAAAAGAAACTGGAGTGGATTTGCAGTAGGATTGGCGCTGCTTTTCATAAGTCTCGATTTTTTGAAAATGTTTTTCGTGGGCATGAAAGAAAACACAGCGATTTTTGAATTTTTATCAGGGCTGACAAGTTATGGCACTGGTTCAATATTAATTTTTGTTTTTGTGGGGCTTATTATTTCTGCTCTTGTACAATCGTCGAGTGCTGCTTTTGCAGTAACCATAGTGTTATGTAGCGAAGGTTGGATACCTTTTGAATTGGGCGCTGCAATGATTTTAGGTGAAAACATCGGAACAACAATTACGGCTAATATTGCAGCAATAGTAGCCAATGCAAAAGCAAAACGAGCAGCATTATCGCATACTTTGTTTAATGTTATTGGTGTGATATGGGCTGTTATTATTTTTCATTGGCTATTAAAAGGCATAGAATGGGCAACAATAGAAATACAGGGAACATCGCCTTACGAAAACAATAATGCCATTCCTGTTGCATTTACTGTTCTTCATTCGGCGTTCAATATAATTAATACAATTCTATTGGTAGGATTCATTCCCGGGCTTGTTAAGCTTACTGAATGGATTATTCCTGTGAGAAAAACAGAGGATGAAACTACAAAATTGAAATACATCCAATCACAATTTTCTTCTTCTGAAATGCAATTCATGGAAGCCAAAAAAGAAATTGCATCTTTTGCCCGTCGTGGGAAAAAGCTTTTCGCGCTTCTTCCATCACTAATTCTTGAAAAAGATGAAAAAGAATATGAAAAGATTTTTCAAAAAATAAAAGAACAGGAAGATATGATGGATAAAATGGAAGATGAGATAAATGATTATTTGAATATTATTTATTCGGGAGAATTGAGTGAGAAAGGATTGAAAAAAGTTAAATCAATGCAGCGTATAGCTAAAGAGTTGGAGAGTATTGGCGATACGGTTTATCATATGGCTAAAAGTATAAATCGGAAAAACAAGGAAAAAGTTTGGTTCAATCAATACCAGCGCGATAATATTAAAAATATGTATGACCTTTTATTTAAGGCTTGCGATGTGATGATTGAAAATCTTGATAGTGATTACGACAGTGTTGCTATTGACAAAGCGCAAATGCTCGAACTTCAAATCAATAAGTTGCGTAAAGATTTATTGAAAGAAAATTTTGAAAAAATTGATGAAGAATATAATACTAAAAGTACAGTAGTATACTTTGATCTGATAGGTTCTTCCGAAAAAATGGCAGACCATATTTTTAATATAAACCAGGCTATTGCAGGGTTGAAATAAAAATTATTTCTTTATTATAATATCAGGAGTTCTTATTGTATTACTCAGATTGAGCGAACGGTCGGCTATCTGAACATCAAAGCAAATGGTATCGTACGGAGAATTATAATTATTGATATTAAGTTCAATTTCCACATCTCCTTTTATTGATTTGTTTACTCCGTGAGGCGTAACTACCGGAATGCGCGAATTATTTGTCATAGGCAATTCAACAGCTACATACGTTCCTTTTTGTTTTTCGTAATACGTGATAAAAAGATTATAATACCACTGACTACCGGTATTGTAAGGATATAAAGTGTCGGAAGGTGCCAGACCTATATCGCCATCCCCGTCAGTAAAGGAGAACTTTAGAATTCCTTTATCATCAAAATTTTGGAGATTGTCAATTTTTAGGAAATTAACATATTCAATGTAAGGAATGATAGGATATTCAACTTTCTCTTTGCATGAAAATAAGAGTGCAGATATCGAAAAAATAAGAATAAATAGTATTTTTGATAGCGCTTTCATAATAAATGTATTGTAAAAGTACATATTTTAACGAAAAAATACAAAGCTTATTATAAATTGAATAATAAAGAAGAAATATTTAAAATTAATACAGAAGAAGAATTCAATCGTATTTCTTTAGAAGTTTTTAAATATCAATTTGAGATAAATAAGGTATATCAAAGATTTGCTAAATGTTTTATACAAAACAGCGATGATGTAAAAAATTATTTTGACATCCCATTTCTCCCTATTGAATTTTTTAAAAAAGAAAAAATTATTTGCACTGATACTTTGCCGGAGATTGTTTTCAGGAGCAGCGGTACATCGGGTATTGGTGAAAGCTGTCATTATGTTTCCGATTTATCAGTTTATAAAACAAGCGCTGTTAAAGGATTTGAAATGATTTATGGTTCTTTAAACGACTACACCATACTTGCATTACTTCCCTCGTACCTTGAACGCAGCAATTCATCACTGGTGTGGATGATTGAACATTTTATTTCATTAAGTGATTACAAAAACGATTGCGGTTTTTTCCTGGATGATCATAATACATTAATAAAAAAAATAAAAATATTAAAAGATTTACCTTCGCGAAAGGTACTGCTATTGGGCGTTTCTTACGCGTTGCTTGATTTAGCTGAAAAAATAAATTTCTCTTTAGAAAATATTATTGTGATGGAAACCGGTGGTATGAAAGGAAAGCGCAAAGAAATGGTTCGTGAAGAATTACATGAAATACTTTGTGAAAAGATAGGAATTGCTGCTGTTCATTCGGAATATGGCATGACAGAAATGCTCTCGCAGGCTTATTCACAGGGAAATGGAAAATTCAAATGTCCTCCGTGGATGAAAATTCTTATACGAGAAACCAACGATCCGCTTACATTTGCAACTACAGGAAAAACGGGTGGCATAAATATTATTGACCTTGCAAATATTAATTCCTGTTCGTTTATTGCAACACAGGATTTAGGGAAACTCCATAATGATGAAACGTTCGAGGTACTTGGAAGGTTTGACAGCAGCGATGTTCGCGGTTGTAACCTGATGGTAAATTAAAAATTAAAAAGATTTTAGTCATTGAATAAAAAAAGCGAAACAATAATTTGTTTCGCCCGCTTTTTATTATATGTAATGATAAAATTATTTCGAATACAATGCAATAATTTTCAAAATAACCTGGACTGCCTTTTCCATGCTTTCCACAGGAACATATTCCATTTTACCGTGGAAGTTATGTCCGCCTGCAAATATGTTGGGGCAGGGAAGTCCCATGAATGAAAGTCTTGCGCCATCGGTTCCTCCGCGGATAGGAACAACTTTCGGAACAATGCCAATTTCTTCCATTGCTTTTTTTGCGGTTTCAACAATGTGAAATGTTTTTTCAACTTGTTCACGCATGTTGTAATATTGATCTTTTATTTCAAGAACGACTGTATTTTCGCGGTATTTGGCGTTCATGTAATCGACCGTTTGTTTGATGAAAACTTTTTTAGCTTCAAATTTTTTACGGTCATGATCGCGGATGATATATTGGATGCTGGCATTTTCAACACTGCCTTCCATTTTTATCAGATGATAAAATCCTTCATAATCCTGTGTGAATTCAGGTCTTTCATTAACAGGTAACATGGCGTTGAATTCCATGGCGAGAATCATTGCATTTATCATTTTATCCTTAGCATACCCGGGATGAATGTTTCTTCCGTTGAAAATAACTTTAGCATGAGCGGCATTGAAATTTTCATATTCAAGTTCCCCAATACCGCCGCCATCCATGGTATAAGCAAATTCTGCATTGAATTTTTCCACATCGAATTTATCAACGCCGCGACCTATTTCTTCATCAGGAGTAAACCCAATTTTTATTGTTCCGTGTTTTATTTCAGGATGGTCAATTAAAAATTTTACGGCAGTCATTATTTCAGCAATTCCTGCTTTATCATCGGCGCCAAGTAATGTATTTCCATCAGTAGTTATTAGTGTTTGTCCTATGTATTCTAATAATTCAGGAAATTCTTTAGTGGAAAGAACAATATTTTTTGTTTGATTCAAAACAATATCTTTACCATCGAAATTTTGAAGGATCTGCGGATTCACGTTAACACCGGGCATATCAGGGCTTGTGTCCATGTGAGCAATGAAACCTATTACAGGGATTTTCTTAGTAGTGTTAGCAGGAAGTGTAGCCATCAGGTAACAATGTTCATCGAGTGAAACATCTTTCAGCCCCATTTCCTGAAGTTCGTTTTGTAATATCTTTGCAAGATCAAATTGTTTTGATGTGCTTGGATAAGTCTGTGAGTTATCATCAGACTGTGTATCGATTTTTATGTATTTCAAAAATCTTTCAAAAACTTCTTTTTTCATAAATAGTAATATTTAAAATTTAACCACAGAGAAAACTGAGTACGCACAAAGAGCACGGAGTTTAGTATCCATGTATTAATCGTTTGATACCATCTTTTAATTTAACTACATTAAAATTTATTAGCAAACCAATTCTGCATTTAGATAACTTCAAATATGTCAAAACTTGTGCAACATGAATATCATTTATTGCATCAACTGATTTTATTTCAATAACCACGCTATTTTCAACAAGTAAGTCAATCCTATAACCGCATTCCATTTTTATTTCTTCATAAATTAAAGGAAGTGGTTTTTCTTTTTCTACAACTAATCCTGATTTAATAAGTTCATAAAATAAACACTCTTTATAAGCAGACTCAAGTAAACCAGGACCAAGATTGCTATGAACTTTAATTGCACACCCAATAATCTTTTCCGTTATTTCATTTTCTTTCATTCTCTCTGTTGTTTCTGTGCCTGCTCGGTGAACTCTGTGGTTATTTTTAATCTTCTTCTTTAGCCCGGAATGATTCCCATACAAAGTATGCTATAAGCCCTATAAAAGCAACTAAAGCTGTTACCTGTGCTCCAACAGAATTTTCATCACCCCAAACTTTAAGATTCAGTACTTCACCATCACCGGTAAAGAAAATGATGAATGCACCAATTACACCAAATAATGCTGCTCCTGCAATAAATCCCGATGATATAAGAATACCACGTTGAACACGGGAATTAGCCAGCTTTTCATTTTTAGTACTTTTAGTAAACCAATGATTCAGCAATCCACCAACAACAAGAGGCGTGTTAAGAGGAAGCGGAATGAACATACCTAATGCGAAAGCAAGAGGAGATATTTTAAGCCAGTTGATCAATATGGAAATAATTGCTCCTATGCCAAGTAAAACCCAGCTAACACCAGCGCCTGACATCAGCGGTTCAATAATTGCTGCCATTGCATTTGCCTGTGGTGCGGTCATTGGATTCGGGTGTTCGGGTGTTTGAACAAAACCATATGCCTGGTTTAAAATAAATATAACAATACCAACAGTTGCAGCAGAAA
The DNA here is from genome assembly GCA_035353855.1 of Bacteroidales bacterium. Lineage (NCBI taxonomy): Bacteria > Pseudomonadati > Bacteroidota > Bacteroidia > Bacteroidales > Bacteroidales bacterium. Next base: position 25,530 of record DAOQAK010000002.1, read on the forward strand.
CTAATGTCCCCAGGAATTTAAATGATTCTTGTTTTCTTGGAGTAGTTCCAAGCCAGTAACCAACTTTTAAATCGGTAATAAAACCTCCTGCCATTGACAATGCAGTACAAACAATTCCTCCAATTATCAATGAACTTACCATTCCCTGCCAACCTCTTAATCCAACGGAAACAAGTACAGCTGAAGAAAGTATCAAAGTCATTAATGTCATACCTGAAACAGGATTAGAGCCAACAATCGCTATTGCATTTGCGGCAACTGTTGTAAAAAGAAATGAAATAATCAGTACGGTTAATAAAGCTACGATTGCTTGTACCAGCGTAATTTTAACTCCGAATATCAGGAAAATAAAAACGGCGATCAATGCCAGAAATATGAACAACATCACAAAAGACATTTTCAAATCTTTTTGTGTTCTTTCAACTTTGGCTTCAGCATGAGTTTTTGCTCCCATTCCAAAAGCCAGTTTGAAAGCACTTCCAATTACTCCTGATGATTTTATAATTCCTATAATTCCGGCCATTGCAATAGCGCCAATTCCGATAGGACGAACATAAGCTTTGAAAATTTCTTCTGCTGTCATGGCATCAAAAGGATTTACTCCTCCGCTTAATGTTGCCGAAAGATTTCCAATTTCGTTGACCAGAGGTATTAGAACTAACCAGGATAATAATGATCCAACAGTTATGATCAGTGCATATCGGAGTCCAACCAGATAACCAAAACTAAAAATCAGGGCGCTTACATTGAATTTAAGAACCATTTTTACTTTGGTGGCAAGTGTTTCTCCTATAGGAATAATACGTGTTGTAATTTCTTCACTCCAAAGTTTAAATGCGGAAAAGCAAAAATCAAAAATGCCACCAATTAAACCACTAACGATAAGTAGTTTTGCCTGGGTGCCGCCTTTTTCGCCGGTCATAAGGATTTCTGTAGTAGCTGTAGCTTCGGGGAAAGGAAGTTTTCCATGCATATCTTTTACAAAATATTTGCGGAAAGGAATAAGGAATAAAATTCCTAAGAAGCCTCCCAATAGTGATGAAAAGAATATCTGCCAAAAATCAACCTGTATTTCTGGATACTTTGCCTGAAGAATATATAGGCCGGGGATTGTGAAAACAGCACCTGCTACAATTACTCCTGAACATGCCCCGATTGACTGGATAATTACATTCTGCCCGAGCGCATTTTTTTTACGCACAGCGGCTGAAGCTCCTACGGCAATAATTGAAATAGGAATGGCTGCTTCAAATACCTGTCCTATCTTTAATCCAGAGTATGCTGCAGCTGCTGAAAAAATAAGAGCCATTAATAATCCCATTCCTACAGACCATGCTGTAACTTCAGGAAACAGGCTGCTGGCTGGCATTACAGGTTTGTATTCTTCTCCCTCTTTTAATTCGCGATAAGCGTTTTCGGGTAAACTTTTAGTTTCAGTAATTTGTTCTGACATAATTATATTATTTTGAAAGGACTAAACTATAAAAATTATTTGAATAAAATGGAGAATTATTAAATAGGATTTTCTTGATATTTAATAAATCCGAATATATCAATGATATGTTCGTTTGGATTGATATAAAATACTATTGTATACCCTTTATAAATTAAATCTCTTATATTTTCATTTTCAAAATAAATTGACTTTCTGTGTTTGTAAGGATTGGGAATGATATTGTTTATTTCTTTAATAATATCATTTTTAAATTTCCTTGCTCTTGGAGGGCTGTCTTTTGCTATATAATCAACCTGCTGTGAGAGCCTTGAAATAAAAGAATCTTTAACCCTTATTTTCATTTTTTTTAATAATGTTTTCAAGATTATTTTCCAAATCTTCTATAGAATGATAAGTGGCATTTCCTTCTTTTACCTGATTAAATTCATTCAGAAGGTAGTTTTGTATGGATAAGTATTTCTCATCTTCGGTGATTACTTCAATCTCATTTTTTTTAAATTTTCCCAGTAAACGCATGAGATTATTATAAATGTTGTCGCTAACGCGTATCCGTAATGTTTGCATGTTTTCTTACTTTAGAAACAAAGATATTATTTTTTTAGAAAATATTTTTAAATTTTATCTAAATCAATTTCCAATAATTCATCCCATTTTGTAGTAAACTTTTTTGAAAGCTTTTCCTGCCTGAGCTTCCATCTGCGGTGTGTACCCTGTATGGCATATTTTACAACATCTTTTCCCATAGTTGCAGTGATGCGGTCGAGAACGGGCATTATTTTTTTTTGTTTACTTCTGTCAATGTTATCCCAAAAGCTGAGCTGTTCGTGGGTTGCAGGAATTAATTCAGTAAACATCACTCCAGCTTTTTTATATCGGTATCCTTTTTTAAATAATAATTTTAGAAGTTTTGCAGCATGTTCAATTAGTTCGGGAGTATTGTTTGTAGGAGTTGTAATATGAAGCGTTTTAAAATTCACGTATTTTGGATCATCCGAAAAACGGTTTGTCATAACAAAAACCGTTATTACGGTTACGTAAGAATTTTGTTTACGCAGTTTTTCAGCACATCGTGATGTGAAAGTAGAAACCGCTTCTTCAAGAATAGAGTACTCGGTAACAGCTGTTCCAAATGAGCGTGAGTGGGTAATTCCTTTTTTACCTGGCGGATTTGATTCCATCGAAATGCATGGTTTTCCGCGAAGCTCCTCAACTGTTCGTAACCCAACTATATGCAAATGTTTGCGTATCCAACTGTCATTCATTTTTGATAAATCCAATGCATTGAGAATATTTTGTTCTTTCAAAAATTTTGAAAATTGCCACCCGATACCCCAGATATCGTTGACCGGTGTAAGTTTCAGTGCTTTTTCAAAATCATTGCTGTTGGTCAAATCCATTACCCCGTTAAAGGCATCATGTTTTTTTGCAAGATGATTGGCTACTTTAGCAAGGGTTTTTGTTGTACTGATTCCAACAGAAACAGGAATGCCTGTCCATTGCAAAACGGTATTTCTGATTTTATGTCCATATGCTTCATAATCTTTTATATTCATACCTGATATTTCAAGGAAAGCCTCGTCAATACTATAGATCTCAATATCTGATGAAAAGTTATTAAGTATTTCCATTACACGATTCGACATATCGCCATATAATGCAAAGTTGGAAGAAAATACGGCAACATTATTTTTTTCAATAATATCGGTCATGTGAAATGCAGGCTCTCCCATTTTTATTCCGATTTCTTTAGCTTCTTTTGAGCGCGAAATAACACAACCATCATTGTTTGAAAGCACCACCACGGGCTTATTTTCAAGCCGGGGAGAAAAAACTTTTTCGCATGAAGCATAAAAACTGTTGCAGTCGATTAATGCAAATATTTTTTTCAATGAGATGTTCTTAGAATTTTTAAGTGTGTTATGTTTATACAAAAATAAAGAAAGCCCGGAAGATTTCCGAGCTTTCAAAATATTTGTTGAGAAAATTAATTGATAACAATTTTCTTGTAACCTACATTTCCATTTTCATTATATTTCAATAAGTAAACGCCTTTTGAAAGATTACTTAAATCAATTTGTTTGGTGAAAATAGTATTATCTTTTGCAATGTTTTCAGAGTAAACAGTTTTTCCAACAAGATCTACGATATCAATATTATAATTTCCATTGATTGAATTTATAATTGATAAAGTAATATTGTCGGTAGCAGGATTAGGATAAACGCTTACAGTTTGGTCTAACAGTTCAGCAATGTCAACAGTGCTTTGAACCGTAACATCTTGTGTTGAAGTCATTAAATTAAAACCGGTAACAGTTAATTTAGCAGTAGCACCGGCAGTTAACCCATGAGTGATTGTAACCTGTCCTGAAGCATTAGTTAAAGCAGATGTTGGTTGATTGGTACCATCCCAAATTGAAACCAGTGCGTTTGCAAATGGAGTTCCGTTTACAGTAACTGTCGTTGTAAATGGGTCGGTGGTAACAATGCTGTTTGATAAAACGATATCTTTTGGAGTATCTGTTCTGATTTGTAATGCAGGGTCGCCAAAGACAGTCCAGGTTTTCATTGTACCTAAATAAGAGCTCATTTCTGAATAAGCTAATGCACCACCATTTACTACAATTGAACCAAAATGAGTTTTTCCATGGTCAGTGTTAGTACCTGACTCGGGGTTGGTGTATGTATGTCCTCCAACTACCATATCATTCAGGTAGTCTTGTCCTGCCATTGGTTCGGTCCAATCCTGACTAACAGATGACATAAGTGCTGCAACTGCACCACCACCTGATTTACGTAACCATGCTTCAGCAAAACAAATGGATGAACCATTAAAATTTCCGTTAAGACAAGCAACGCTGAAAATAAACGGAAGTTTTTCTCCATTTGTCAAACTGTTAACGTTAGTATTACTATAATTTGTGGATACCCATAAGTTATAATCTCCGTGTCCACAATAATTAGCAATACTTACTCCACCATTAACTGCTGTAGAAACATTACTTGCAGAGTTAGATTCTAATAACGTAGCGTTAGATGTGTAAGTAAATTTACTTAACTTATTATTATAAATATTTGCAACATGTGAATAATCATATTCGTTATCATCACCTTGGCCGTTTGAAGCAGGACTGCCAATGGTTAAAGATTTTTTATACCAGGTACCGCTGGCTGTAGGTGTTTTTTCGTAATTAATGGTTTTGTTCACTTGAGTTGTAACATCTGTTGTTGAAGAAACTGAAAATCTTCCAACACATATATCTATGTTGTTATCTGTACCGACAACACAACCTAACATTGGATCTGTTGCGCCTGTTGTCTGATTATAACTAATCGTTGGAGATTTCACATCAGCATAATCGCCAACTAATAATACATAAAATAGTTTTGTATTTGCAGTATATGCATTTTTAATTGTTGTAGTTACATCAGTTCCTGCTGTTACAGTTTGTAAAGTAACACTATATCCCATTTGTTTTTTCCAGTCGATGTATGGCTGAACAGCGGAAGCATAAGTAGAAGTAGTAATAACTAATATATCACCGGTTTCACCTACTTCGTTTGACCAGTTTGTTTTATTATTATCAAAATTGATAAATACATTTTTGTACATATCCAATGCTTCATTCACTTCAGTCTTGCTAATACTGGTTAGTGGATTTACAGGTGTAGTATTGTTTTCAGTAAGTTTAACGTTAATGGTATTATATACTCTTAATATCTTTTTTGCAGCATTATACTGCATAGGGTATACATATACACTTGTTCCTCTAACATTCCTGATAATAAAAGGATCGACAGTTGTTGCAAGGTCAACAGGATACCATGCATCAACTAAAGAAGCCGGATCAATTTCATAAGGAATTGTTGAAGGGTCCTGGTTGCGTGTAATAGTTCCTCTTGAAGGTAAGAGCGGAAAATCCAAATTATAATCAGTATATGTTCCGTTTTCAACTTCCATAGAAACATTTTTTTCTGGATCTAATTGAACGGTAGCATGTATAATAGGTAATTCAGCGTATCCTTTTTTATTAGTAGATACGCCATTTTTTTCAAATTCAATAGATGAGTATGTAACTCCATTTTCAGTTCTTTCTGTGATTTTAAAATTATCAATAGTAAAAAGTAAATTCATAACGTTACTTTTTACCTGGTTGAATTCAACAGAAAAGTTTTTTCCTTTTCGGTTTACTTGTGCAGAGCTGTTAAGCCCCATAAAGCAAAGTGCACTAATGACGATTATCGTCATAAATTTAAAGTGTAAATAATTTTTTTTCATAATGTTTTAGAGTTTGGTGTAATTAAATTTTAATTTATATTCATTTTTGTTTGTATTATTTTAATATTAATTTTCTTGTTATAGTTTTATCATTTGTAGTAAGTATACAGTGGTAAATACCTGCTTTATATTTTTCGGCGTTAAATGTTAATGAATAATTTCCGGCAGGTTTATTTAAATCATTTGCAAGCGTTTCTATTTCTTGTCCAAAAGTATCGAATACTTTTATTTTTACATTACTGGTTTTCTCAATACTATAATTAATAGTTGTTGAATAAGTAAATGGATTCGGGAAACAAGTCATTGCATTATTACCAATATTCACATCATTAATAGATAAGCTGGATATAGCAATAGGTGGGAAAAGAATATAATCAATCCACGCGCAATCATCTCCATTTGACATGGAATAATCTTTAATATACGACCATTTGAAAGTAGTTGTCCCTGGTGTTACCGGGAATACCTGGCGTGTCCATCCCATTTCGCCTGACCAAGAGCCTGCTTCAACATCATTGATATAAAATTTTAAAAAGTCATAATTACTTTCTGATGATACTTTTGCATAGAAAGAAATACTGTCGTCAGCAAGAACATTAAATGTAATACTTATGTCTGAATTTTCCTGATTCGGAATAGTTCCTGATTTTGCAGAATAAATTCCTTCGTAAGGTAATGTATTTAAAATAACCCATGGATATGTACTTTGTTCCCAATCAAATTTTGTAATATCGCCTGTTTCCCAGTCTTCATCAACAATTCCAATCATTAAATTAAATGGTTTTTGTGCTGAGTATAACCCTGATGTTAGAGTATTATTTAATGATAATATACTTCCATTAACAGCTGTTGGGTTAACCGTTATATTAAATGTTGCATTTGAAGCTCCTGAAATAGCATTTAGTGTCCCAAGGTTTGTATTTGCATTGATAATTGTAGCATCACCTTCACTCAAAGATAAATTGCTAAATGAATTTATTGCATCGGAATGTCCAATATTTGTAGATGAAATAATAATATTGGCATTTTCTCCAATATCAAGTCTTCCATTGCCATTGCCTGTTGCATTATCATCAATAGTTATATCCCCTATTGAAAGCAAAGGTGCGTTTAAAACAACATTAAATGATACGTTCCATGTATTGCTTCCATCAGTAACTACAATAGTAAAGTGTACGATATGCTGGTCGGGAACATAATTGGCTACAGTAAATGCAAATGCATTATTTTGAGTAGAAGATAATCCATTAGTAATAGTGCCCCACGTAGCTGTACTATCAGTAATAGTTATATATGTATCGTTTGTTCTAAGTTTTGCTGTAACATTTGATGCTATTGCTTGGCCAACATTTTGAAGTGTTATATCAAGTGTAATGTTTTCACCAAAATCAGCAAGACCGTTATTATTACCTGTTGCATCATGTAGTGTATTACTTGTATAAATCACATATGGGCCAGTTGGAGAAGCAACATCTAATGAGTCAATAAATGGAGCTCTGTTTTGTTTTGTAGCAACAATATACGCTTTACCGGGTATTGTAAAAGGATCTATATTAATTGTAGCAACGCCATTGGAATCGGCTAATGCAGCGCCATGTAAAACATTTGCCATTGAAACAGCAACATAAGCCCAGGGTTCAGTATTAACCGTAAAACTTGATGAACCAAGCGGAATAAGTGGAGTATAACTTGCATCTAATTGAGCGGGTACACCAAAATAAATCATAAGAGAAGGGTCACCCATCAGGTGATATATTTCCCAATAATATTCAGCTTCACTTGAGCCCGATTGAGTAACAGCAAGGTTTCCTGCAAATACCATTTGATCTTGCGAAGCATACCATTCGCTGCGTGCTTCACTATGGTCATGAAATGTTCTGTCGTAAGCACCCAGTGAAGTTGCGCTATAGGTTGGGTTAACAACAACGGTTTTATAACCTGTTCCCCACCAGAAATCTTCATCCCAAGTAGTAGTGTTTGATCCTCCAATATAGCCAACAGCTCCTTTGTTGCTTGCACGTAAGAGTTCTTCTCCAAAACAGTCGCCATCAAACGTATTCGTTAAACAACAGTTTCCTACCATTAATGGATATTTATGTGCATTAGCTAAACTGGCAATTTGTGAAATAGAAAATTGCGGATCGTACCATCCATCAGAGCTTCCGTGTGCTGTATAATTTGCATAACATACTCCGTCGCTTATATTTTGTCTTATAGTAGTTGCACTGCTTCCGGATACGGAATATAAATAAGTGCTTGATGTTAGTCCATGTGCAATATTAAAATATGTTGAAGTACCATAATTGATTTGTCCGTCGCCATGTAATGGACCGTAAGTAGCGTCTTGTCCTGCAATCATTACACATTTTCCAAGATAAGAGGGATCGGGCATTAAGTATTGTTCATACTCCAAAGTTTTATCAATTTGTGGTTGTAGTTGAACGGTTGTAGATGCTGAAAACCTTCCGTAATATATTTCAGGAAGATAATCACCGGTGTATTCGCAATAATATAAATCAGAAACATGAGAGCCTGTATTGCCTGAGAATGAAGGGATTTCAGCAACATCACCTACAAGTAAAACAAATGAAGGAGCCGGGTCAGATGGAGTTGCATTATCATATAAATTTTTTAAATAATTTTTTATTGAAGTTGTAGTTGTCCCAACCTGTGAATCGTTGGTATAAGCTTCAATGACCTTAAATCCTTTTTTTGTTTTCCATTGAATGAAAGGTTGAAGTTGCGACTGAAAAGTAATGGGAGATACAATTACATACTTTACAGGATATGTTGTAAGTGCATCTTTAGCAGCTGATGTTTTATAATTTACCAATTGATTAGAATACATACTCTCAAAATAAGGAGAATAATTTTTTTTCTTTTCATACATGGTTTTAGTAATATCAGCGTCATTGAAAGTAATTTCAACTTTAATATCGTTATAAATTTTTATAGTATTTGTTACAGGATTATATCTTACAGGTGCAATATCAAGTCTTCCAATTCTTACACCACGCATCGTTCCTATAATATTTACATCAACAAGATCATCACTGTTATACTGGTTTGAAGAATAAGTTACAGGATTATATTCAAAATCAGGAAGTTTTTTATTCAGGTCTTTTGAAACAGGCGGTTGTGAAGGCATTAGCTTTTCGCTGATTCCGTAATCGGATAATTTATATTCAGTTTCTGTATAGTTAACAACTTTTACATTAACCGTAGCTCCAAAAGGAATTTCAATCAATTTTCGCAGCATTGGAAGTTTAGGGTCTCCTATGTGATTTGAATAACCATAATCGGGAATAGAAAGCTCATAGAAAATTCCTTTTTCTGTTTTAACACTTTTATATGTTAATTCAGTAAATGTGTTTGAAAAAGAAAGTTCATTATAATTATTGGCATTGATTTTTAGAGCTGATTTGCCTTCTCTAATTTTAATTTCACCCGCATACATATTAGTACTTAAAAGAAAAAATACAGAAAGAAAACTGATGTAAAAAAATTTTAAAATTATTTTCATTTAATATGTTTTAGTAAAAAATAGCATAAGTGTTTTTATTAATTTATCTAACAAATATACGTAGAAAATTAGTTTTAAAAAAATAAATCTAATAAATATTTAAACTATATCATATATTAAATTTAATATATGATAGCTTTTTATATTAAATATTCGGCGATAAACATAAAAATTATTATGAAAATCTCAAAAACTTCAACTTAAAATAAAGAGAAATATTAAACAGAAAGGTTGTTTTTGCTGAGAATTATTTTTTCAGATTTAATCCTGTTTTTTCAATAATGGAATAAAGGTCATCTTTGCGAATAGGTTTACTCATATAATCATCCATTCCAGCTTCAAGGCATCGTTCCCTGTCCCCTTCAAGTGCATTGGCAGTTAAAGCAATAATTTTAGGTCTGATATGGGCGGGGATTTTATCAACAATTATTTTTGTAGCTTCAAATCCATCAATTACAGGCATCTGAATGTCCATAAAAATAAGGTCGACGGATTCATTTTCAATTATTTCTAATACTTCTTTGCCATTAGTTGCAACCATAGCACTATAGCCAAAGCTTTCTAATATTTTAAGCATAAGCTTACGGTTAATCATATTGTCTTCGGCTATAAGAATTTTAAACGGGTATTTTTCTGAAAGCAATGAACCTTCACGTTTCACCGTATTTTTTTGTTTATCAGTTTCCATGAAAGTAGTATGTTCTTCAGGTAATTCGGTTTTTATTGAAAAGAAGAATGTTGTTCCTGACCCTTTTTTACTTTCGACCCAGATTTTACCACCAAGCAGTTCCGACATTTTTTTACAAATTGCCAGTCCAAGCCCTGTACCCTGATATTTTCGCGTTAAAGGCTCTTGCTCATTTTCCTGTTCATAAGGAGAAAAAAGTTTTTTCTGTAATTCATCAGATATACCTACTCCTGTATCTTTAACCGAAAAAATCAGCTCTACAATATTCAATTGTTTTTTTCCTGTTTCTAATTTCAATTCAATATCACCATGTTCAGTAAATTTTATTGCATTGCTTAATAGGTTCGCAAGAATTTGTTTCAATCGTTTTTTATCGGTAAAAATAAAACCGGGTACACCTTTTTTAATATTGTATGACATCCCGATTTTCTTTTCAAGTGCAGCCGGAGAAAATAATTTTAATGATTCTTCAATGGTTTCTGTAAGGCTAAATGTCGTGTTTTCCAGTTTGAATTTGCCATATTCCAGTTTTGAAAAATCAAGGATATCATTTAATAATAATATCATATTTTCACCACTGATACGTATCATATCAACCAGGTATTTTTGTTTGGAATTAAGGCTGGTTTCGAGCAATAGGTCGGTAACACCAATAACTCCCGACATAGGAGTACGTATTTCGTGGCTGACAAATGCAATAAAATCAGACTTGGAACGATTGGCACGTTCTGCTTCTTCTTTTGCTCTTTTTAATTCTTTTTCAGTATTTTTATATTCTGAAATATCGGCAAATATGCTGAATGCTCCCAGGTACTTATTATTTTTCCCGAAGCGTGGTGTTGCCGTTACCCTTATAACTCTTATAGTTTTATCTTTTCGGGTGATTTCAGTAAGGTAAGTACTTTTTATTCCTTGTTTTCTTTGTTCTGTTTGTTCCAGGCAAACTTTTAATTGTTCATCCGTTGTGAATTCACGAATATTTTTCCCTACTAACTCTCCCTTGTTCAATCCAAAAATATATTCTGCTGCAGGGTTTGCAAAAAGAAAATTTTCTTTTTCATCAACAATACTAATCCCTTCGCTTTGATTTTCGACCATGGTACGGAAAAGACCTTCTCTTTTACCTAGTTCTTCAAAAGATAAATTATCGTTGGTATTTAAGATTTTTAAATCAATATTTGAGTTATTGTTATATTCGTTTTGAAGGGAGTTTAATAAATGAATTGCCTTCTGCTGTTCTTCTACCGGAAAATATTTTTTAATATTTTCTTCAAGATTTTTTATATTTAAAATTTCCATGTTTTGCCAATCGGTCTGATTCGAATGGATAAAATTAAGAAATTTTTCGATAGAATTATTTTTATCAATTGAAAATAAAAATTAATATTGCAAAGTGAATAATATATGAAGACAATTATTGCTATAGCATTTTTGATTTTTTCTTATGTGTTAGGATTTGCACAGGATTCGCTGGTTTTTAAAGGACATTATAGCGGTAAAAATTTGTATGTATTAAATCCTTCGTGCGGTAAAGATACGATATTTACTGTTTCGAAAGTGCTTGTTAACAGGGAACCTACTAAAGATGAAATAAAATCAAATTCTTTTGAAATTGATTTTTCATTGCTGGATTTGAATAATGATGAAAATGTAGAAATAAAAATATTCTATAAAAGCGGATGCAAACCAAAAATAATTAACCCTGAAGTACTTCAATCACTAAGCACATTTTCATTTATGAACACAAAAGCTGATAAAGCCGGAAAAATAACATGGAATGTAAAAGGAGAAGTTTTTAGTGCATTCACTGTTGAACAATTTCGGTGGAATAAGTGGGTAACTGTAGCTGAAATTGAAAATACAGATACGGTAAAGAAAAATAATTATGCTTACGATAGTAAACCTCATTTTGGACTTAATACTTTTCGTATTTCACATACCGACGAAAAAGGAAATATTGTTTATTCAAAACAAATAAAATTTAAAATTCCTACAATTAAAGAAGTTTTTATTTCTGCTCTTAAAGTTACCGATGTAATTACTTTTTCTTCAGAAACAGCTTATGAAATTTTTGATGATAAAGGTAAATTCATTATGGATGGGACAGGTACACAAGTTAATATTTCCGATTTATCAAAAGGAAAATATTCGGTGAATTACGATAATAAAACTGAAATTATTTCAAAGAAATAGTTGAATATACAGTATTCCCCAAATTATTATTTATACCGACAGAAAAGAGTTTTGCAAAAATATTTTTTGTTTTCTGTACGGTATAACTCGTTCTAAACAGTTTTGCCTTTGCAAACCTGATAAGAACGAGTATACTTAGTAAAATCAAAGAATTTAAAATTTTTCTTGTTCTTCAATAGTACGTTTTGAAATTTGCCGAACAGGAAACCACGAGGTAATGATACCAATTACCAGATCGATAATTAATACAAGAATAAAATCATAAGTTCGCATTTCAACTGGATAGTTGGTTATAACAAAGGTACCGTCATCGGGCATTTTTATGAATCCATATTTTTGTTGTAACCAGCAAACCAATACTCCAAAAGCCAATCCCAGCAATGTCCCGAAAAATGTGATCATCATTCCTTCTGTAAAAAATATTTTCCTGATAAGTTTTTTATCGGCACCCAAGCTCCAGAGAATAGTAATATCTTTTTTCTTGTCAAGTATGAGCATCGTAAGTGTTCCAATAATATTGAATGTTGCAACCAATAGTATAAAAGAAAGAATAAGTATAATGGCCCATTTTTCCGATTTCATTATTTTGTATAATAATTCCTGTTGCTGGAAACGGTTTTTAATTACAAATTTATCACCGGAAATTTTTTCAACTTCTTTTTGTATGGTTTCAATATCAGCATTGGGATTTATACCAAGTTCTACAGAGGTAACTTCATTTTTGTAATCCAATAATTTTTGTGCGAAACGCAATGGAATAAGAATATACTTTATATCAAATTCCTGGTTAACAGAAAGAACTCCCGAGGGGAACAACACTTCTGAATTAAATGCCTCAAGAGGGTTTAATAAACTTACATCCCCTCTGCGGGGTACATATATTTCCAAAGGATTAAGATAATCATTCAGTTGCAAACCCAGGTTATATGCCACGCCATTTCCTACTAAAGCATAATTATTACTGTCGTTTTGTAAAACAAATACACCATCGATGATCATAGTATCCAGCCTGCTCATTTTCCCATAGTCAGGGTTGATGCCTTTTATAGTTGCGATAAATTGTTTGTCTTTATACTTTAATAATGCATTTTCTTCAATAACATCGGTAAGGTAAACAACACCGGGAATTTTTTTTATTTTATCTTCAGGCAATGTGGTAACGTCAAAAGTTTTTCCTTCTTTAGGCGTAATCTGAATTTCGGCATTAAAGGTGTTGAACAGTTTAACTACTACCGATTCAAACCCATTGAAAACACTGAGTATTACAATAAGCGCAGTGGTGCCGATAGTAAAACCCAGGACAGAAATACCGGAAATAATATTTATTATGTTATGCGATTTTTTCGAGAACAGGTAACGCTTTGCTATGTATAACGAAGTGTTCAAGATTTTTTGATTGTTATTTTTTTAAAAGGTTCTCTATTTTTTCTATATAATCAAGAGAATCGTCGAGAAAGAAATCCAATTCAGGAATGACACGCACTTGTTTACCTATGCGGATTCCAAGGTTTTTCCTGATTTCTTTTGTGTTTTGTTTTATTTTTTCCAGTATATCTTTTTTATCGATACTTCCTGTTGAAAAAATACTTAAATATGTTTTAGCAACACCAAGGTCGGGTGATACGCGAACCTGTGTTACAGTGATCATTGCATTGGCATACATGCCGCGGCTTTCGACCTGGAAAATATTACTCAGGTCTTTTTGAATAAGTCTTGAAACTTTTTGTTGTCGTGTGCTGTCCATAATAGGCAAAGGTAATATTTATATATTAAATAGATAATATATAATATCAAATTGAAAATTGTGATTCTATTTATTGATTGTAACGACTATAAAAATTTATCTTTGTATCAAAATTATTTTTTCGATGAATTTTTTTTCAAAAATATTCAGCTATTTACTTTTTGGGTTGCTGCTTTTATTTTCATTACTGCCTTTTTGGTTGCTTTATATTTTATCGGACGCACTTGCTTTTATATTGTATGGTGTTTTGAAGTACAGAAAAAAAGTAGTATACAAAAACCTTGCAGGAAGCCTTAACCCGGATATTGACATAAATAAAACCGCGAAAAAATTTTATCGTTTTTTAGCCGATGTTTTTTTAGAATCAATCAAATGTTTTACCATTCGTAAAAAAAATCTTTTAAAAAGAATTACTTGCGACAATCCTGAAATAATGGAACAGTATGCAAAAGAAAACCGCAGTGTAATTTTCATGTCGGCACATTACGGAAATTGGGAATATTTGATTTATGCGATGAATATTTTTTTTCCTCACCTTGCCATTGGCGTTGGGAAACCCTTGACAAACCAGGTGATGAATAAACTTACCAATGATAGAAGAAGCCGATTTGGAATGAAAATTATCAATGCGCTGAATATAAAAGAAGAATTTGCAAAAGATAAAGATACATTAACAGCAAGTTTATTTTTATCCGACCAATATCCGGGAGGCAAGAACAAAGGGTTTCCAAAAATATTTCTGAATAAAGAAACTGAATTTTTATATGGTGCCGAAAAATATGCGAAGGATTATAATTATCCTGTAGTTTATGCAGATGTGGAAAGATTAAAACGCGGTCGATATAAAATTCATTTAATAAAAATTACCGATGAACCAAAGCAAACGGCTTACGGTGAAATTATGAATTCATATATTTCTCTCCTTGAAAAAACCATTCAGCGTGCGCCCGAATACTGGCTTTGGTCGCATAAACGCTGGAAACATATTGATGGATTTTATAACTAATAAAAAAATATTTCAAATAAATATTCTTAAAATTAGCCAACCCTAAGGTTAAAACTTTCGTCTTCCTAAAAAACGATACTAACCTGTTATTTAAAAACTATTTTTCAAAACCTGATATTTATGAAAAAACTATTTGTTTTAATATATTGTTTTGCATTTGCATTATATATAAATGAAAGCAAGGCACAATGTGTAAATGCCGATTTTTCACTAGGTGATTTTACAAACTGGACAGGTTCAACTGGAGAAAATATTTCTGGAGTATATAGTAATTTAGTAGCTGGCATTGTTGCAGGTACAATAAATTCTCTTCCATCAACTCCGGGAAGACAAACAATTATAAATGCTCCAGGAACAGATCCGAATACTCAAAATCTTTTAAGTGTTTTACCTCCTGCATGGTATTCTTGTCGTTTAGGGAACGATTTATGTTCACAATGTGTTGGAGGAAATCCGCAGGTGGAAAGATTGCAATATACTTATAATGTAAATTCATCAAACAGTATTTTTACATATCAATATGCTTTGGTTTTTCAGTTACCTTCCGATTTGAACCATGACAGTACAGGTATGCCAAAATTTACTGTTGAAGTTTTGAATCAATCAGGAAATTTGATTGATTCCGTTTGCGGGCATTATGAAATTTCAGCTGCTGGAACACTTCAGGGATTTCAGAAATGTAAATCGCTTTCAACAGTTTGCTCTCCTAACGATAGTGTTGCATGGAAAGACTGGACAATGCAAAGTTTTGATTTATCAGATTATATTAATCAAAATGTAACTATACAGTTTACAACATATGATTGTGCTCAGGGAGAGCATTTTGGTTATGCATACATTTCCTGCTATTGTGGTTCATTAGAATTAGTACAACAAAATTGCGGTTCTTCTGATATTGTTACCGCTCCTGCTGGATTTACCAATTATATCTGGTCATACGAAGGAACAACTATTAATACTGTGACAAATACGATAACATTAGATTCTGTAGTAAATGGAACTATTATTTCTTGTGAAATGATTCCGGTAACAGGACTATTATGTACAGATACACTTTCTCTCATTTTAATTATAGATAATCCAATTATTACATTTACTCCGTCTGCGCCAATAATTTGTTTAGGAGAATCGGTAACAATCAACGCATCAGGAGGAGGTGCTTATGTATGGAGTACAGGTGTTTCGGGATTATCCATAACAGTAAGCCCTGCAAGCAATACTATTTATACTGTTACGACTACTACCCCTTTAGGTTGCACCAGCTCTGCTGATATTATTGTAATAGTAAATCCGTTACCATCTGGTGTTATTTCTTCAACACCGGCAAATTGTGGGATTAATAATGGGACAATTACAATAACTCCAAATGTTGGAACAGCGCCATTTACATATACATGGAGTACAAATCCAACTCAAACAACACAAACTGCAGCAGGACTTGTTAACGGTATATATACTGTAACAATAACAGATGCAAATGGTTGTTCTTCTTCTATATCTGGCGTGGTTTATGGAATTTCGCAACAAGAAATGCAGCTTACTTGTAGTGTAGATTCTGTTTCCTGTTTTGGCGGAAATGATGGAAGCATTGCTGTTACCGCATGTGGAGGAACACTCCCATATACATATCAATGGAATACGGTTCCAGTACAAACCACTTCTATTGCTGATAATCTGCCTGCGGGTATATATACTGTAACAGTTACTGATTTTAATGATTCTACAAAAACTGCAACAATTAATCTTTTTCAACCTTCCCAATTACAGCTTACGGTTAGTGCTGATTCTGTTACATGTTATGGGCAAAGTGATGGAAGTGCTACTGTTGTTGTTAATGGAGGGACTCCTCCTTATAATTTTATATGGAACACATCTCCACCACAAATAGCAACAACTGCAACCGGGGTATCTGCGGGATCATATACAGTTACAGTAACTGATAATAATGGATGTATGGCAAATGCAACTGTTGTTGTTTGTCAACCAACAATGCTTTACGTTTCTCTTATTAGTGAAAATGTGCAATGCGATAGTGTATGCAATGGTATAGTAAATGCTATAGTTGCAGGTGGAACTCCTCCTTATAATTATAATTGGAGTAATAGTGTTTCAAGTGCGAGTATTGCAGGTTTATGTCCGGGTTCGTACACCATTACAGTTACTGATGCTAATGGTTGTTCCTATGTTGATAGCACTACCGTTGGTACAAGTAATCATGTAGAAGCAAGCTTTTATGCAACACCTGCATCGGGAAATATTCCACTTAATGTAAGTTTTTATTTTATGGGTTCTGTGTCATCATCTAATACTTATTATTGGGATTTTGGTGACGGTAACACTTCAAATATCGCAAATCCTTCGCACACCTATACTGTTGCTGACAATTATAAAGTTGAACTTACTGTAAGCAACGGGAATTGCTCATCAACCTATCATATTTTTATTGATGCTGGGAATACAAGCTGTTATGCCATGTATAGCATTTATCCTGATACAGCTACTTTGCATCATTACTATATTGTTAATATGACGAATGGTGTTCAACCAATAAAATATTTATGGAGTTGGGGTGATGGAACACATGATACTATTCCTTATCCAAGTCATACATACAATGCAGCCGGAAATTATCTTATATGTCTTGCTATTACTGACTCTAATGGATGTACCAGCACTTATTGCGATTCATCAATAATTAATAAATCTATTAATACTATAATTTCTGTTGATGTCATTCCTTCAGATAATTCGGGAATAATAGAACACGAGATATTTGATACGTTTAATATATTTCCTAATCCCGCAAAAGATAAAATTGAAATATTATTGTCTGAGAATTTAATTTTAAGAAATAATAAAATAGAAATATATGATGTTGTAGGCAATTTGACATTGTGCAAAAGACTAGAAGGGAAAAATACAATAATTAATATAGCTAATTTAACTAAAGGTTTGTACTATGTAAAACTAAGTAGTGAAAAAGGAATTATAGTTAAGAAATTTATTAAAGAGTAAATAAATGTTTTTACTAAGCGGGCTGCTCAAGAGCAGCCCGCTTTTTTTTGTGATATCATAATTTATTGATTTTTTCGTTCTATATTTGCCATTATGAAAAATATCATGCGCATATTTCGTTATGTAAAGTCTTACTGGGGTTCGGCTTCATTGAATATTACTTTTAATATTTTGTCCGTTTTATTTTCGTTGGTTTCATTGGCAATGGTAATCCCTATTCTGCGTTTGCTTTTTGGAATACAGAAATTGGTTTTAATAAAACCCGAATTTCATTTCAGCACTGATGGTATCATAAATACATTTAATTATTATGTTAGCCAGATTATTGTTAATTATGGAAAAGAACAGGCATTGATATTTATTTGTATCCTGGTAATCATTTTATTTTTTCTTAAAAATTTATTTCGCTACATGGGTATGTACTACCTGGCAACAGTACGAAACGGAGTAGTGAAAGATTTGCGTAACGACCTTTACCAGAAAGTTCTTATTCTTCCACTATCATATTATTCCGAACAAAAAAAAGGTGATATTATAGCCCGCATGACCAGCGATGTTCAGGAAGTGGAATGGTCGATCATGAGTTCACTCGAAATGATTTTTCGTGACCCTTTAAACATTGTGGTTTTTTTGGTAACGCTGATGATAATGAGTCCGCAGCTTACGATATTTGTTTTGATCCTTTTGCCTTTAACAGCTTTTTTGATAAGCAAAATTGGAAAAAGTTTAAAAAGAAGTTCTGATAAAGTTCAGAATAAAATGGGAATTATTTTATCGGTAATTGAAGAAACTCTTTCGGGGCTTAGAATTATCAAGGCTTTCAATGCTATTGATTATTCAGGAAAAAAATTCAAAAAAATGAATGATGGCTACACCAAAATAATGACAAGGGTTTATAGGAAACGCGATCTTGCAAATCCGTTGAGTGAATTTTTAGGAGTATTGGTAGGAGTAATTATAATTTGGTTCGGAGGAAAATTTGTTCTTAGCAACAACAGCAGCGTATCTCCCGAAGTTTTTATTGCGTATGTAATTATTTTTTCACAGATAATTCCACCGGTGAAATCGTTTGTTACAGCATTTTATAATATTCAGAAAGGTGCAGC
Source organism: Bacteroidales bacterium (assembly GCA_035353855.1). Taxonomy (NCBI): domain Bacteria; kingdom Pseudomonadati; phylum Bacteroidota; class Bacteroidia; order Bacteroidales; species Bacteroidales bacterium. The sequence goes on from DAOQAK010000002.1 coordinate 44,537, forward strand.
CAGTGCCGATCGTATTAAACAGGTTTTAGATGCAGAAGAGGTTATTGAAGAAAAATCCAATGCAAAAAAAGTAAAAGAATTTCAGAAAAATATTTCATACAATAATGTTTCATTCACTTACGAAAAAGAAGAAGTGCTAACGAATGTAAACCTTGTTATTGAAAAAGGAAAAACCATTGCACTTGTAGGACCCAGTGGTGGCGGCAAATCCACGATGGTTGATTTATTACCGCGTTTTTACGATTGTACAAAAGGTGAAATATGCATTGACGGTGTTCCGATAAAAGATTATGTGATTTCTGATTTGCGAGGATTGATGGGAATTGTAACGCAGGAGTCGATTTTATTTAATGATACGGTTTTCAATAATATTGCATTTGGGCTCGAAAATGTTGATAAGGAAAAAGTGATCGAAGCGGCTCGGATTGCTAATGCGCATGAGTTCATCATGGAACTGGAAAACGGTTATGAAACAAATATAGGAGATCGCGGTATTAAGCTTTCGGGAGGACAACGACAACGATTAAGCATTGCACGGGCAGTTTTGAAAAATCCCCCGATTTTAATTCTTGATGAAGCAACATCTTCACTCGATACCGAGTCGGAACGATTGGTGCAAGAGGCTTTGGAAAAATTAATGAAAAACCGGACATCAGTTGTAATCGCACATCGTTTGTCAACCATACAACATGCCGATGAAATAATTGTTTTACAAAAAGGAGAAATTGTTGAACGTGGCAAACATGCAGATTTGCTTGAGATAAACGGGATTTATAAAAAACTTTGCGATTTACAATCATTCAATTAATATGAACTTTTTTGGCAAATTGAAATCGCCAGATTCTCATCTATCAAGACTTTTCAAAAAGTTTTCGTTTTTATTTTATCTCTTTGTTTTTTCCGTTCCAGTTTTTTCACAGCAATATAATTTTAAAAATTATACTGTAAAAGATGGCCTTCCCAGCAACGAGGTTTACCAGGTTATCCAGGATTCCAAAGGCTACATGTGGTTTGCTACCGATTATGGTGTAAGTTGTTTCGATGGGTATAAATTTAAAAACTTTAATACAAAAGATGGCTTGCCTGATAATACTATTTTTGAAATTTATGAAGATTACAAAGGTCGCATTTGGTTTATATCACGTTCAGCTAAGCTTTCTTATTTTTATAATGATAGCATTCATTTGTATTGGAATAATGATAAGTTTTTAAAGTATATTGGAGATGTGCCTAATATTATAAATAAAACATTTAGTGTTGATGAACAGGATAATGTTTGTATTGGAATATATACAAAGGGCATTTTTAAAATAAGTAAGACAGGAAGGGTATATAGAAAAAATTCATACAATTTGAATATTTATACTTATGTTTTTAATATTGAAAAAAATATAGTCTATTTAGATTATCCCGATACTACAAAATCTTATAAATATGATAAAGGAATTGTTGCTTTTATAAAAGAAAACAATAAATTTTATAAAATCAAATTAGATGAAAAAAATGTGTTAGTAAATGTGATGCCAATCTTATGTATTAGAGGAAATACAGGAAATATATACTTTTCAATTAATAGTATAATACATTGTATGAACAAAATTCCCGAATATATATATTATACTTTTCAAAACAACAAAATAATTTCTCTATATATTGATATAGAGAACAATTTATGGGTTGGTACCCAATTTGGAGGTTTTTATTCTTTTAAAGATGGTGATATAACTAAAGAACCAGAATTACACTTGTTAAAAGATAAAGCAGGGACAAGCATATTACGTGATAAAGAAGGAGGTTATTGGGTTACTACAATTTATGATGGTATTTACTATTTCCCTTCTATAAAGTATAAAACTTATAATTCAACAAATGGTTTAGCCGAAGATGCGCAAAATATTTTAGAAACTGATGGCAAATCTATTTATAGCGCCACATTATTAAGTCCATATATAAATAAAATTGCAGAAAGGAAAATAAAAAAGATTAATTTTTTTAATGACTCCAATAAATCAATAACATCAATATTTTATGATACAGCAAATAAAACATTATGGATAGGAACGAGAAAATATTTATACCTGTTAAAAGATAAAAAAATTAAAGAATTTAATAGATATTTCTATATGCCTGGTCATTATTTTCCCGGATGTTCTTTTGTTAGTGGAGAGATAAATGAAATTGCACAAACAAAAAACAAGAAAATATGGTATGGTACAATAAATGGATTATGTAATGTAAATAAAGATACAGTATATACATATAAACCCCCAAAATCATTTTTACGCACCTATAGTTTACTTGAAGATAAAGAAAATACCTTTTGGATTGGAAGCAATGATGGGTTATACAAATTTGAAAATGGGAATTATAAATATTACGGAAATAAAAATCCACTACTAAAAAATAGAATCACATCAATAAAAAGAATTGATATAGATAGTTGTATATTGATTGCTACCAAGGGAGCAGGAATATTGGTAATGAAAGGTAATAATGTATTACAAATAAGTGAAAAAGATGGGCTCCTCAGTAATCATATCAAACATTTATTTATTGATAAAAATGTGATTTGGGCGTCAAGTAATAATGGATTAAATAAAATAACGATATCTAATAAAAATACTTTTTCATTTAAAATAGAAAACTTTACACAAGAAGATGGCTTGATCTCCAGCGAAATCAATAGTGTATTGGTATTGCGAGATTCAGTATATGTAGCAACAAAAAACGGGTTGTGTATATTTAATAAAAACGAAGTTCACACCAATACCACACCACCACCTGTTTATATAACAGGTATAAAAATAATGAACGATGATACACTAGTTCAATCGACATATACGTTACCATATGATAAGAATTTCATAGAAATCAATTTTGTAGGTTTGACATATAGAACAGCAGGAAATGTAGTATATAAATATAGATTATCAGGAGCCAATGAAGAATGGGTGTATACTAAAACCCCAACAATTTTTTATCCTATGTTGCCTGATGGTAAATATAAATTTGAAGTTTATGCCATGAATAAAGATGGAGTTTATAGCACTAACCCCGCCACAGTAGAATTTATAATACGTCCACCTTTTTGGAAAACCTGGTGGTTCATAGGTTTATGCGTTTTATTTATTGCTGTTGTTATACGTATGATTTTTTATTTCAGGGTAAAAGCTATAAAAAAGACCAATGAATTGAAAATGCAATTGAATAAATACATGCAACAGGCTTTGAGCCAGCAGATGAACCCGCATTTTATTTTTAATTCATTAAACTCAATTCAATACTACATTTTAAAAAATGATAAGACTACTTCAAATAGATACCTTGCAAAATTTTCACGATTAATGCGAATGATATTAAATAATTCGCAACATCAACAAATCACTATACAGGAAGAACTGGAAGCATTAAGTATTTACATTGAATTGGAGTCATTAAGGTTTAAGGACAAATTTGAATATACGATCATAGTGGATGAAAAACTGGATACCAGCATATATAAAATTCCACCATTACTTTTACAACCTTATATTGAAAATGCGATATGGCATGGGTTGATGCATAAAGAAGAAGGGCAAGGGGTATTAACGATAGAATTAAAGATGAAGGAAAATATAATATTGTGTACCATAACAGATAATGGAGTAGGTAGGGATAAAGCAGCGGAAATAAAAAGTAAAAAAACCCACACATATGCGTCTCACGGAACAAAAATTACAGGCAACAGGTTAAAATTGATAAGTACCTTAAACAATATTCAGATGCAAATAAATTACATAGATTTAAAAGATGATAAGGGAAAAGTCACTGGAACAAAAGTGGAAATTACGATTCCTTTGATAAAATAAATTTTCTTTATAAATATTTTATACATTTGTCTGCATTAAATATGTATTAACTGCAAATAAATACAAATGAATATAGTAATTGTTGACGACGAAAAAGATGCTGTACATTCGCTGGAACTGATGTTGAACGAATATTGTTCCGATGTTAATATTGTCGGAAAAGCATTTTCGGTAATAGAAGCCATTAAAGAAATACAAAATAAAAAACCCGACCTGGTTTTTCTTGATATTGAAATGCCGCATGGTACCGGCTTTGATATCCTTGATAGCATCCCCGACAGAAAATTTGAAGTAATATTTGTTACAGCATATAATGATTATGCCATTAAAGCAATAAAAGCAATGGCGGCAGACTACATCATGAAACCAATGGATATTGACGAATTAATATCTGCTGTGGATAAAATAAAAATAAGAATAAAGGAAAAAGATAACGGAAATATAGGTAAGTTTTTACAGATAGGTAATTCTATCAGTCAGCTTCCTGTAAAAATAGCCATACATACTTTAAGCGGAGTAGAATTTGTTGATACTACAGAGATTGTAAGGATTGAAGCCGCAGGAAGTTATTCAAATGTATTTATGAATGGGAATAAAAAAATTGTTAGTTCAAAAAACCTGAAAGAGTTCCAGAATATTTTAAATAATGAATATTTTTTCAGGGCACACAATTCTCATCTTATTAATTTGATCATGGTAAAGCGTTTTTTAAAAAACGAAAACATGATTGAAATGAATGACGGTTCCATTATTTCTCTTTCGCGCCGAAACAGGGAGGATTTTATTAGGCAAATGGAAAAAATGTCAAATTGATATTTTAAATAGAAGTTCAAAAAATAAAAAATCAGGAGGAGAAACACCCTCCTGATTTTTTAGGTGTATATCTGGTAAATTCATTCTAAAATATTTCATGTAATTTTACTGAAAATTATTGCAGCATATTATTATGAACCCCAATCATATTTACATTAAAGATTTAGATACAAAAATTATTAAGTTCATTAAGAAGCATCATGTGCTTACACTGGCAACTTCGAATGATAATATTCCGTATTGCTGCAGTTGCTTTTATGTTTACAACGAAAAAGAAAATTATTTCCTAGTTACATCCGATAAAAACACAAGGCATATTTCCGAAGTGGTTATACAGCCTCATGTATCAGGTGCAATAGCATTGGAAACTACCATGATTGGGAAAATACAGGGTATTCAGTTTACGGGAACCATGAAGGAAGTGAAGCAAGAAGAATTCAATATAGAAAAAATTAAGTATATCAAACGTTTTCCTATTGCTGCATTTGCCGAACTCCTGTTGTGGCGCATTGTTCCCGATTTTATAAAATTTACCGACAACCGTCTTGGGTTAGGAAAAAAAATGATTTGGCAGAAAAAATTTTAATCAGTATTTCGATACCGTATAAACATCTTCTTTCATTTCAATTACTTAAACCTTTCGTTGATTAATTGTTAATAAAAAGCTATGGCGGCGTAATTAATCTTGTTTATCTTGCATAACCGTTTTTAAACAAGACGGATTTTTTTATCTAATTCCAAAACAACTATTTAAAAAATTATTTAAAACTAATATAAAGAATTTTTTTCTATAATGGAAAACAAAGTTACTCAGAACCCCACTAATGATGCCGAAAAGAAGAATAAAACCAATGTTTACGACGATGTTCTTAAAGAACGCATCAGGCCAAGTTTATTTGATGATGAAAAATCAGAACAGAAAAATGAAGAGAAACAAAATGAAAATAAAATAAAAAAAGAAGAGGTGAAACAAAAAACTTTTTCTTACGATGAGGCTTTAGAAAAGACCACAATCTATTTTAAGAATGACACGCTGGCGGCAAGCGTATGGATTAATAAGTATGCACTGAAAGATTCCCAGGGTAATTTATATGAATGCACTCCTGATGATATGCATCGTCGTATTGCCCGTGAAATTGCACGCATTGAAAAAAAATATCCTAACCCGATGAAGGAGGATGAAATTTATGATCTTCTGAAAAATTTCAAATACATTATTCCACAGGGTAGTCCTATGGCAGGTATTGGAAACGATTTCCAGATAGGATCTCTTTCAAATTGCTTTGTTATAGGGCATAACGGACCTTCCGATTCGTATGGTGGAATTATGAAAGTGGATGAAGAACAGGTACAGCTTATGAAACGTCGTGGTGGCGTTGGGCATGATCTTTCGCATATTCGTCCCGGCGGAACTCCTGTTAAAAACAGTGCTCTCACTTCAACAGGTATTGTTCCATTTATGGAACGTTATTCAAACAGTACGCGCGAAGTGGCTCAGGACGGGCGTCGTGGAGCATTGATGTTAAGCATTTCTATCAAACATCCCGATTCGGAAAAATTTATTGATGCAAAACTCGAAGAAGGAAAAGTTACAGGCGCTAATGTTTCGGTAAAAATTACCGACGACTTCATGAAAGCCGTTATTAATAATGAACCATTCTTTCAGCAATATCCCGTAGACTCTGCAAAGCCTTCTGTTAGAAAAGAAGTTAATGCACAAAATCTCTGGAAAAAAATAGTTCATAATGCATGGAAATCTGCTGAACCCGGCATTCTTTTCTGGGATACTGTAATTCGTGAATCGGTTCCCGACAGTTATGCCGACCTTGGATTCCGCACTGTTTCTACAAATCCTTGCGGAGAAATTCCATTATGTCCTTACGATAGTTGTCGCCTTATTGCTATCAATCTTTATAATTATGTCGAAAATCCTTTTACCGAACAGGTAAGTTTTGATTCGGAACTTTTTATAAAACATGTTCATTATGCACAAAGAATGATGGACGACATCATTGATCTTGAATTGGAAAAAGTGGATAAGATTCTTGAAAAGATTGAAAAAGACCCGGAAGATATTGAAATTAAAAGAACAGAAATAAACCTTTGGAATAATATCAAAAAGAAATGCATCGAAGGTAGACGTACCGGTATTGGTATTACCGCCGAGGGTGATATGCTTGCTGCTTTGGGTTGCCGCTATGGTACCGATGATGCAACCAATTTTTCAATTGAAGTTCACAAACTTCTTGCACTCGAAGCTTATCGTTCATCGGTGAATCTGGCTAAGGAAAGAGGACCTTTCCCTATTTATGATCCGGGCAGAGAAAAAAATAATCCTTTCATAAAACGTTTGAAAGAAGCCGATAATTCACTGTATGAAGACATGGCAAAATACGGACGCCGTAATATTGCTCTTCTTACTATTGCACCTACAGGAAGCGTTTCGCTGATGACACAAACCACATCAGGTATTGAACCGGTATTCCTTATTTCTTATAAACGAAGAAGAAAAGTTAACCCCAATGATAAAAATGCACGTATTGATTTTGTTGATGAAGTTGGCGATTCATGGGAAGAATATAATGTGTTCCACAATAAATTTTTAAAATGGCTCAAGGTAAATGGTTATGATGTTGACAAAGTGAAAATGATGAAAGATGCCGACCTGAATGCAGTCATTGAAAAATCGCCGTATTACAAAGCAACAGCTAATGATGTGGATTGGGTTGCTAAAGTGAAAATGCAGGGCGCTATTCAGAAGTGGGTCGATCATTCAATCAGCGTTACCGTAAATATTCCTAATGATGTTAAAGAAGAGTTGGTAGCAACAATTTATAAAACAGCATGGGAATGCGGATGTAAAGGTGTTACTGTTTATCGTGAAGGTTCACGCGCCGGCGTTCTGGTTGCTGACAAGAAAAAAGAAGATATTACAGAATTCAAAGAAACTTTTGCACCTCAGCGTCCAAAAAGACTTGAAGCAGAAATAGTACGTTTTCAGAACGATTATGAAAAATGGATTGCTGTGGTAGGATTGCTTAATGGAAGACCATACGAAGTATTTACAGGTAAAGCCGAAGATTTTTATTTACCTCCGTTTGTTCAAAAAGGCTGGGTTATTAAAGGCAAAACAGAGAAAGATAAAAGTCGTTACGATTTCCAGTTTGAAGATAAGCAAGGGTATAAAATTACCATTGAAGGATTGTCGCGTATGTTCGACAAAGAATACTGGAATTATGCAAAACTTATTTCGGGAATACTGCGTCATGGAATGCCTATTCCTTTTGTTGTTGAATTGATTTCAAAACTAAATCTTGATTCCGATTCTATCAATACATGGAAAGTAGGAGTTGAGCGTGCATTAAAGAAATTTATTCCCGATGGGACTAAAGTTGCTGATAAAGTTTGCTCAAATTGTGGCGATACTGAAGGATTGGTTTATGAAGAAGGTTGCCTGAAATGCAAGAGCTGCGGATATTCTAAATGCGGTTAAAAAATTATAACCTAAAAATAACACATTTCAAAACCGGCAGAAAAATTTATTCTGTCGGTTTTTTATTTTTCTGCAATTTAAAAAAATGATAATTTTATCTTTATTTTGATAATGCAAAGTAATGGATAATTACGAATTCGATTTGGCTTTTGAGCTTGTCGAAAATACTTCAAGAAATTTATTTCTTACAGGAAAAGCAGGAACAGGGAAAACTACTTTTCTGAAATATGTTGTTCAACATTCAATGAAGAATATGATTGTAGTTGCGCCCACAGGTGTTGCAGCTATTAATGCCGGCGGGGTTACCATTCATTCTACGTTCGGATTGCCATTGCTTAGTTTTATCCCTTCGAATGATTTTGTTGACCCGAATATTGCAGCGAACAGAAAAGAATTAATAAAACATTTGCATTACAGAAAAGAAAAAGCTGAAGTATTCTTTAATCTCGAACTTCTGATAATTGATGAAATAAGCATGGTGCGTGCCGATTTGCTAGATGCTGTTGATTTTGCTTTACAGTTTGTCCGGAAAAATAATAAACCTTTTGGCGGAGTTCAAACATTGTTTATAGGCGATATGCATCAGCTTCCACCTGTTATTAAAGAAGAATCGCAAAATATTTTAAGTAAATATTATTCAAGCCCGTACTTTTTTGACAGTATGGTTTTGAAAAATAATCCTCCTGTAAGTATTGAATTACTTAAGATTCACCGACAGGAAGATGAAAAATTTATTGAGATTCTTAATAAAATTCGTCATCAGCAGTTTGATAACGATGCGTTCGATAAATTACATAAAAGATATTTTCCCGATTATGAACATTCAGGAAACGGGCGCATATATCTGACTACACATAACGCAATTGTAGCTCAAATAAATGAAACACAATTACGAAAATTAAAAACAAAATCTTATTTCTATAAAGCTGAGGTTGATGGCGAATTCAAAGAAAATTTATTTCCTAACGACAATGTTATTGAATTAAAAGTTGGTGCACAGGTTATGTTCATAAGGAATGATACCAGTGTACAGAAAAAATATTTTAACGGGAAATTGGCTACAGTAGCTTATTTATCTGACGATTGCATAAGGGTGTTGTTTGAAAACGAAAAGGAAGAATATGAGTTGGCAAAAGAAGAATGGGAAAACAAACAGTATTATGTCGACAAAGAAAAAAACGAAATAAAAGAAGATGTAATTGGCGTTTTCAGGCAGTATCCTATTCGCCTGGCGTGGGCTGTAACTATTCACAAAAGCCAGGGATTAACTTTCGATAAAGTTATAATCGATGCAGGACGCTCATTTGCTCCGGGTCAGGTATATGTAGCATTAAGTCGTTGCCGAAGCCTCGAAGGAATAATTCTGAAATCAAAAATTCATGAAAAGGTTATTTTTTCTGATGATACCATTAATAATTTTCAAAACGAAATTTGGAATCTGAACGAAGTTAAGGCCATCATTGAAAAAGAGAAGCTTCCTTATAGTCTCGAAAAAATTTATAATGCGATAAGCCTTCAGCAACTTGTTAGTGCTTTAGCTTTATGGAATGATATTATTCTTGAAAAAAAATTACCTTCAAAAGAAGAAGTGCATGAACAATGCAGAATAATGCGCGAATCGCTTGATGAGCTAAGCGAGGTTGAAAATAAATTTATAAAACGATTGCAGGAAATGTATCGTGGATATGAAACAAAACAATTTTCTTGGCAGCAAATAGAAGACCGGTGCAGCAAGGGAATCGAATATTTTGTGAATTTTTTAAAAGAAAAAATTTTATTCCCGCTTGAATTTCACAAAACACAAATTGTAAAAGCAAAAAAAGTCAAAGGTTACACTAAGATTGTAAAAGAGCTGTTAATAGAGGTATCGGCTAAAATAGAGCAACTCAGAAACCTTTATCTTCTCGAAAAAAAATTATACAATATAAAACCGGAAGACGAACCAAAAACAAAAAATAATATTGAAAATATTTCAGGGGAAAAAGAAAAGAAAGTATCAACTTATGAAATTACATTATCGATTTTAAACGAAGGAAAAACCGTTGAAGAAGCCGCCAGTGAAAGGAATTTAACTATAGGAACAATATATTCGCATATTGCAAAACTTATTGCAATGGGAAATATATGCGCAACAAAATATATTGATAAAAATAAACTCGATGAGATTATTAGCGTTATTGAAAAACTTGAGATACCAACGCTTAGCTCAATAAAAAAAGAACTCGGCGCTTCTTATACTTTTGAAGAAATTAAATTAGCACAGGCTGAATTTTATTTCCGAATTGCAGAAACAATTAAGTTGGACAAATGAATTTAATTTAGTAAATTATTTTTATACCATTTGTTAACTTTACATTAAAAATAATGTTCTGCTACTTATTTTCTTATTTAAATTTTATATTTGTGTAAATTATTTTTGATGGAAAACAACGATTATAAAATTCTGCTGGTTGACGATGAACCCGATATTCTTGAGTTCCTCGGCTATAATCTTACAAAGGAAGGATATAAAATTTTTAAGGCGAATAATGGCAGGCAAGCCATTAAGACAGCAACAGAAATAAAACCGCATTTGATTATTTTAGATGTGATGATGCCCGAAATGGATGGCATTGAAACCTGTTCGGAATTGAGAAAAATATCTTCTTTGAAAAACACTATCATTGCTTTTCTTACTGCACGCAATGAAGACTATTCTCAGATTGCCGGATTTGACGCGGGTGCCGACGATTATATTCCTAAGCCCATCAAACCCAAAGTTTTTGTCAGTCGTGTAAAGGCTTTGTTGCGAAGGTATAATGAAACAGATACGGCAACAGAAAAAATAAATTTAGGTGATATTGTAATTGACCGGGAACGCTATGTAATATTTTTAAAAGGCGAAGAAATTATTTTACCGCGAAAAGAATTTGAACTCATATCACTTCTTGCTTCTAAACCAAATAAAGTTTTTACACGCGATGAAATTTACGACAGTATCTGGGGAAACAGCGTGGTTGTAGGCGATAGAACCATTGATGTTCATGTAAGGAAAATTCGTGAAAAACTTGGTATCGAAAATATCAAAACCATAAAAGGCGTTGGTTATAAATACGAAATATAAAACTTCTCAAAGCATTATAAATACTGTTATTAAACGTGATTATGAAAACAACTAAATTTTATTTTTTAGGATTATGCATTTTTATTTCTGCAATTGCATCGGCACAAAATAAACTGCTGACACTTGAAGATATTTATACAAAACGAATTCTGTATCCCAAGTATATGAGCCAACTGCAATGGATTGCGAAGAGTGATAATTTTTCTTATGTCGATTTGAAATGTTTAATAAAAGGAAATACTGTAGATGAAAAACGTGACACCATTTTAAAATTGTCATCGCTAAACGAATCACTGAAATCCACTGGTGATGCTGAATTGAATACGTTTCCCAGTATAATATGGCTTGATGAAAATACTTTCTATTTTAATGAAAACAATAAAGTATATAAATATTTATTGAATGAGAAAAAAATTATTGTTGTCGGTGCTATCAATGAAAATGCCGAAAATACTGATGTTTCAGAGAAGTCATTATATACTGCTTATACGGTGAATAATAATCTTTATGTATCAGCAGAAGGAAAGATAAATGCTGTAACTAACGATACCAATGTAAATATTGTAAATGGGAAATCGGTTCATCGTGATGAATTTGGGATTACTAAAGGAACGTTCTGGTCGCCTTCAGGGAAATTGCTTGCTTTCTATCGTATGGACCAAACAATGGTTACCGATTATCCGTTAGTGCATATTACCGATTTAAAAAATCGTATTGCTGAAGAAGAATTGATAAAATATCCAATGGCCGGAATGACTAGTCATCATGTGACACTTGGAGTATATAATCCGCTTACCCGGGAAAAAATATTTTTGAAAACAGGTGAGCCTGCAGAACAATATCTGACAAATATTTCATGGAGTCCTGATGATAAATATATTTTTATTGCCGTGCTGAATCGTGCGCAGAATCACATGAAGCTGAATCAATACGATGCAACAACAGGTGATTTCATTAAAACACTTTTCGAAGAAAAAAATGATAAATACATGGAACCATTGAACGGAATGTATTTCCTGAAAACAAAGCCCGATCAGTTTATCTGGCAGAGCCAGCGTGATGGTTACAATCATTTGTATTTATACAGCATTGATGGAAAATTAATAAAACAGTTGACCAAAGGCAATTGGGTTGTTACCGATTTTTATGGAACCGACATGAAAGATTCGAAAGCTTTTTTTATTTCAACAGCTGTGAATCCGCTGGAACGCCACATATATAGTGTTGATATGAAAAGTGGTAAGATTTTAAAAATATCTTCAACCGAAGGTTATCATGATGCACAGTATAGTTATGATGGAAAATATGTTCTGGATAATTATACCAGTACAAAAATCACAACTGAATATTTACTTGAAGATGCAAATGGGAAAATTTTACAAACCATCAAGAAAAATTCAAATCCGCTGAAAGAATACAAACTTCCTGAAATGTCCATTTTTACTATAAAAGCAAAGGATAGTAGCGATTTATATTGTCGGATTTTAAAGCCAATTGATTTTGATGCAAATAAAAAATATCCTGTTATCGTTTATGTTTATGGTGGACCGCATGAACAATTAATTACAGACACATGGTTAGGCGGTGCCGGGCTTTATTTGAATTACCTGGCAAGTAAAGGTTATGTGATATTCACACTTGATAATCATGGATCATCCGACAGAGGTTTAAAATTTGAACAGGCAATTTTCAGAAATATAGGTACTATTGAAATGGAAGATCAATTGCTAGGAATTAATTATCTGAAAAAACTTTCTTATGTTGATACTACGCGTATGGGCATCAATGGCTGGAGTTACGGAGGTTTTATGACAATAAATATGTTTTTGAAAAATCCCGGATTGTTTAAAGTGGCAGTAGCAGGCGGTCCTGTAATCGACTGGAAATTTTATGAGGTAATGTATGGTGAACGATACATGGATACACCTGATGAAAATCCATTAGGCTATGATAATGCTGACTTGCTGAATTATGTAAAAGACTTAAAAGGAAAATTATTGGTAATTCATGGAACTATTGATAATACGGTAGTCTGGCAACATTCACTTACCTTCTTGAAAAAATGTATTGATGAAGGAAAGCAAATCGATTATTTTGTTTACCCAGAGCATGAACATAATATTTCCGGAAAAGACAGGATGCATTTGCAATACAAAATTGAAAATTATTTTAATGATTATTTGAAGTAATAACTATAGTTTTTTTAATAAATTCGGTGCTTTTTCTTATATTTGTACAAATCAAAAACAAAATTTCTGAACTTATGAATAGCCCGGAAATAAAAGAATTCATTAAGGAGTATGGATATTTGTTTTGGTATACCCCCGAAGATAAAAAAGAAAATATCAGTAAAGAATTTCTTGTTGAAACCATTCTTAATTATGGGGATTTGAATGCAATAAAAAAACTTTTTGCAGTTTTAGGAATCAAAGAAACCTCTGAAATATTTTATAGTGCAGAAGGAAGGAAAAAATTAAACTATTATCCTGAGATATATAATTATTTTTCACTTTTTTTTAAAAAACATCAATAACCATCAATGACTATTCTTAATCATCAATAACCACAAATATCGAAGCACTTGAATAATTTTTTAATGGGACGCGGATGACACGGATGTTACGGATTTGCACGGATAATCAGGAAAAATGAAAGGGAGAACTGGGGAGTTTGAGAATGGGAGAAAATTACTATAATGACCATGAATGACTACCAATGACAACAAATAACGAAGCACTTGAATAATTTTGATGTGACGCGGATGAACACGGATGTTACGGATTTGCACGGATAATCAGGAAAAATGAATGGGAGAATTGGTGAATTTAAGGATGAGAGAAATTACTATAATGACCATCAATAACTCCGCTGCGAAGCAATCGAACAGATAAATGAAGAAGAAAAATTTAATATGAAAACTCTACCTAGTGTGTATTGAAAAAGTAAAAAATCAATATAAGAACATCCAACCACAAACGACTAACGTCTAACGACAAACCATAAACCACAAACAATTTTAATACTTCACAAACTTCAGTATTTTAAAATCATTATTGAAAGTGATACGGTAAACGTACACTCCAAGATTTAGTTTGGATATATCATATTGAATTTTATTAAGGCCTTTATTAGCTTCACCTGAATAAACATGTTCAACCAGTTCACCTTTTTCTCCATATAAATCTACATCAACCTGGCCTTTAAAAGGAAGAATAAAGTTTATATTTATGATATCATTCGTTGGTGTTGGAAAAGGAATGAATGCAGTGAATTTATTTTTTATGGTAATGCATTCTTCATTATTTGAGGGGTTATCATCAGGATTTACATTAGGAATTTGAGCTTCAACACAGATATAATCGAAATTGTTTTCTTCAGAAATCGCAAACTGTGCATTAAATGTATAGGGTATTGAAGTTCCCGGTAATATTGGGTTTGTGTAATCCGACCATGATTCCATAAACATAGTTCCACCAGCAGCTTTAGCATAAAGATACAATTCATATATCTTGCGTGTACCGTAATTCCATAAATCAGCGCTAACATTTATAAATCCATTTTGTTGATCGGTAACTACATTTGTTACTCCTACATCTGCAGTAGTAGGTATAGAATATAATTCCTGATATGCTGTATCTGTGCAAAGAGCGCTGTTAGTAACAACAAGCATTACATTAAAGGTGTCAAGAGAGTTATATGTATGCTGTGGATTTAATAATGAACTTGATGTTCCATCGCCAAAATTCCAATAACTGCTTAGTGCATTAACAGAATTATTAGTAAAGTTTACCGTGAATGGAGGCATTCCATAAAATTCATCAGGCAGAAATGATGCTGTTGGAATAGGGTTTACATGAATAGTAGCAGAAACATTATCAGAGCATCCTGCATTTGAAGATACAGTGAGTGTAACAGGATAATCTCCTTCAGAAGTAAAAGTAACAGATGGATTTTCTTCATTAAATGTACCTATATTTTCAATTACCCACGACCATTGTGTGATTGAATCAGGTGGGAGTACAAAACTATTATCATCAAGAATATATGAATAAGATGCGCAAATACTATCCGGAGCAGTATAGTTAATTTCAGGTATTGAGTGAACTATTACATTTTCTGTATCACTTACAATGCATCCATTTATCGATTGTACAGTAAGAGAAACAGGAAAAGTTCCTGCTGAATCAAAAGTATAAACGGGGCTATTGATTGTATATGAATTTCCATCACCAAAGTCCCAGTTCTGGCTTACAATTCCTAAAACATCAACAGTTTCATTAGTAAAGTAAACGGGGTTTCCGTCACAAACATTAGTATAACTGAAATCTACCTTTGGTGCAAGCCTGATATGTATTTGTGCCGAGTCGGTAGCTGTGCAACCATATTCTGATTGGGCAGTAAGTATAACCCAATAATAACCTGTGCTGTCGTAGATATGTGAAGGATTTTTTATAGAAGATGTATTATTCGTACTGTAAGGATCATTAAATTCCCATGTCCAGGTATCAATCTCTCCAAGAACATTTGTCGTTTTATCTGTAAATTGAAGTGGTACTCCCGAACATCCAATAATTGGTGAAAATTTTGGTTTTGGTTTTGAGTAAACATATGCAGTATCAGTAATAGAGGCGCTACAACCTTTATTTGTAGAAACAGTAAGTGTTACAAGATGTTTTCCCGGTTCGGCAAATTGGTGAGTAGGGGAATTAAATATAGAAGTATCACCATCGCCAAAATCCCAATGACGATAATTAATAAAGGCAGGAGAAGGCACGGTTGACAGATTGGTAAATGCAGTTGTAAATGGTTCGCATCCTGCCGTTGCACTGAAAGCTGCAAATGGTTTTTGACCGGGTGCAGAAACTGCAACCACATCACTTACCTTGCACCCCCGATGATTATAGCTTGTTAAACTTAAATTATGACTACCTGTCCCAACCCACGAAATAGGCACAATATAGTATGGAGTTGTATAATGTGAAGTGCCGTCGTACCAATCATAAGAAGTAATTAAACTTGTATCGATAGCAGGAAATACAGTATCATCCGAACAGATACTTGCAGTTGATGCACCTAATAAATCCATAAGAGGGAAGCTATCGGCATACATTGTAATTAATCTGGTGGCAGAGCAACCAACAGTATCAAATACATGAAGCATTACGCTATCTCCTGCATGGATTATATAAGAATCACCATTTATAGTATCGTTTTGCCATTCCCACATCACACTATAAGGTGAACCCATTCCCGTGTGAAGAGTAGTGCTATCACCAAGGCATAAAGTATCATTGGTATTAATGTTTAATATAGGTTTATGAACGATAATAGTATCGCTTGAAGTAAAACCAAATCCATCAACTACGTCAACCCAAACGGTATCTCCTGAATTTACTAATATTTTAGAAGTTGTATCACCAGTATTCCATAAATAACTTACAAAACGGTTACCAGCATCAATAGTATCTACACAAAAGTTATTAACCCAGATGTCAGATTCAAGATTAACAGGAGGAAAATATTTATACCGTAAATAATCCTCGACATTTTGTCTTTCATTATCAGCGAGGGCTTTGTTGTAGATAATTATATCTGCAATATAGCCCGATAAATAATAATTTAAACCAGTCTCGCTACCAATTACCCAGTTCCAAGTATTGCTATATGTAGGGAAACTTGCATCATAAACAGTTCTAATGAAGCTGCCATTGCAATATATATTCCATCCTGTGGTTGATTTAATAAATGATAAAATATAAAAATTATTTACTAAAATAAAATTAGAATTTCCTAAATCTACATTTGCATTGCTTCCTGCCCATCCTATTCCATCAACTGCATCAGAACCAACAGCCAATGCCCATCTTGCTCCAGTACTTTGAGAAGAACCGAGGAAAATTTCATAAGTATTCTTACTGGTGCCAGTAGAAATAACAGTAAAAAAAGAATATTCGGTTGAAGATAATAATGGAAAAGAAAGACTATTGCTCGAGCCATTAAAACTTATAGCAGGTTTATTATTTAAAAGAGAAATACTATTATTGTAAATTGGCTGGTTTGAAGAGTTTGATTGAGTGGCATTGTTGCCATTACCGGAACAATCATCCCATATAGTTACATTTGAACCTGAAAGATGGATTGTAGCAGCAGAATCAGCACGTAACCATAAATCCAATCCGGTTATGGAGTTTAGTGAAAAAATACTGAATAATAAAGCAGGTGTTATAATATAATCGCCACATAATCCATAGGCTGTTACACGCCAATAATATTTACCATAAGCATTTAAGTTTAGTTGTAATGTATTTTGAATTAGATTGGGGATACTTATAACGTTTGTTGTGAAAGTAGAATCTGTTGAATATTGCAAGGTATAAGATGTTGCGTTTTCTGAAGTGTTCCATGAAAAATTGATATTATTATCGGTAGTTGTAAAATCATTAGATGGCAGGTACAGGGTAAAAGGCATAGGTGAAGGGGCATTGTCAACCACAGTTATCTGGTTTTGTATGCTGGAGGTGCAGCCTGAATCAGTAACTATGGTAAGGGTAATAATATAAGTATTTGCCGAGGTAAAAGTATGTGTTGGGTTAGTGTCGGTTGAATGAACAGTTCCATCGCCAAAATCCCAGTCCCACGAAATGATGTTGCCTTCGGGTGATGTGCTTTGGTCATAAAAGGTATAAGGGTTATTGATACATGCTGATGAAACGGTAAAGGAGGGTATAGGGGTATAAGGTATATGGGTTTCTTTCGTTAAAGAATTACTGCATGAACCATCATATACAGTCAGTTTTACATTGTAATTACCCCCGTTTGAAAATATGTGTGAAGGGTTTTCGCTGGTAGATGTTTGCCCATCGCCAAAATCCCAAAGCCAAGAAGTACCAGCGGGCGAGGAATTATTGGAAAATAGCGTCGCTTCGGTTGAACATCCGGTATTAGTGCTAAAATTAACATTTGGTGCAGTGCCAATTATAGTAACATTTATATTATCTGTTGCTTTACATCCGCTGCTATCAGTAACTGTAACACTATAAATTCCAGAGTCTGTAATAGTAATTTCGGGAGTAGTTTCCATGGTTGACCAGTTATAAGTTAATCCCGAAGGTAAAGGCGAGGGTGAAATAAGCCCAATGGTATTACCTGAGCAAATATTTTTATCAGGACCAAGGCTGGCAATTGCCGGAAAATCATCTTCGGTAACATATATAGTTGGCGAAACCGCCGAACATAATGAATCATCAGTTACAGTTACACTATAATTACCCGGAGTGCTTACATTAATAGTAGGTGAGGTTAATCCACCAGTCCAGTTATAAGTATAACTTCCAATCAAACCTGTTGATAATACTATACTATTTCCAGAACAGAATGAAGTATCATTAAGTGTTATTAAAGGATATGATACATTTAATGTATCATGTGATTTATATCCAAAAGCATCTGTCACTTCGACCCAATATGTACCTGATGAATCAACATTAATGGATTGTGTTGTTGTGCCGGTAGACCAAAGATAAGAAGAAAACCAGTCTCCAGCATTAAGAGTGTAATTGCAAAATTTATTTAAAATAGTATCTTTTCCTAAGTTAACAGGAGGAAAATATTTATACCGTAAATAATCCTCGACATTTTGTCTTTCATTATCAGCGAGGGCTTTGTTGTAGATAATTATATCTGCAATATAGCCCGATAAATAATAATTTAAACCAGTCTCGCTACCAATTACCCAGTTCCAAGTATTGCTATATGTAGGGAAACTTGCATCATAAACAGTTCTAATGAAGCTGCCATTGCAATATATATTCCATCCTGTGGTTGATTTAATAAATGATAAAATATAAAAATTATTTACTAAAATAAAATTAGAATTTCCTAAATCTACATTTGCATTGCTTCCTGCCCATCCTATTCCATCAACTGCATCAGAACCAACAGCCAATGCCCATCTTGCTCCAGTACTTTGAGAAGAACCGAGGAAAATTTCATAAGTATTCTTACTGGTGCCAGTAGAAATAACAGTAAAAAAAGAATATTCGGTTGAAGATAATAATGGAAAAGAAAGACTATTGCTCGAGCCATTAAAACTTATAGCAGGTTTATTATTTAAAAGAGAAATACTATTATTGTAAATTGGCTGGTTTGAAGAGTTTGATTGAGTGGCATTGTTGCCATTACCGGAACAATCATCCCATATAGTTACATTTGAACCTGAAAGATGGATTGTAGCAGCAGAATCAGCACGTAACCATAATTGTAAACCAGTTATGTCTTTTGGCGTAATATTTTGACTATAACAAAAATTTATTATGCCCTGAAAGATCAAAGTAAAGAAAAAAAAATATATTTTCAATTGTTGGAATAATTTCATTAAATATTATTACTAATTATATAATGCAAATATAGGAAGTTTTCGTATCAACTGCAAGCATAGTTTAGTATTATTATCCCATATTTCAATCTGTTTCATTTCTGTTTTCGCATAAAGCTGCAAAGCCTTTCTAATTCTTTTAATTTTTGCTTATGTCTTACGACTTGCTACTTGGGACTTGTTACTTACGACTTACTACTTGCTACTTGTGTCTTGCTACTTGTGTCTTGCTACTTGTGTCTTGTGTCTCCACCACCTGACTATTGCCCAAACCAGTTGCTCAACCTAAAAACCAATGTACATTGAAGGTATAGAGGTATAAGGGGAATAGGGGTATATGGTATAAACATTAAATAAATCTGAAAATTCAATATTGAGTATTGGACATTGGATATTGAAAAAGTTATTGGTTGAAAGGTGTAGCAGCTAGTCAGGGCTGATGTCAATGGTCATAAGTGACCTAATCACTTTTAACTATTGACTAAACCAGCTGCCACAAACCAAAAACATAAATCCATTTTTTCAATTTAATATTTACTATTTGCTATCATCAATCCGCCGTGGCGGAGCTATATAGAATGTCAAAGGTTGATGGGTGTGGCGACTATCCAAGTCAATAGTCAAATGGTTATAGTATTACCATCATTAATAAATAACATTTGCCCAAATCCGCTGCCACAAACCAAAAACATAAAACCATTTTTTCAATTTACTATTTGCAATCATCTATATACCATATTTCCGTATATACTATTCCCCATTAAACCTATCAGGATTCAGTATAAATAATTTAATCAAACAATAATGATTAATTTTGATTTTATATATTTGTTATCATTAATTTTTCTATCATATATTTTTATTCGTTAATTTTAGGAACTATTTAAATTTTATCTTTTAATGCAAAAAGCTCATGGAAATAAAAATGATATTTTAAAATTATCTGCTCATTTATTTTGGGATGTTGACAGGAATAATATTGATTTTAATAAAAATAAAAAATTTATTGTTCAGAGAGTGTTGGAATATGGACTATTATGTGACTGGCAAATAATATATTCATATTATGGCATTGATGATATTGCAAAAACAGCAATAACTATAAAAGATATTGATAAAAAATCGCTGGCTTTTATTGCATTATTATCAAAAATACCTAAAGAAAAATTTTTATGTTACACTACAATGCAGTTGATGCCGCAACACTGGAACTTTTAAAAAGCCTGCAAAAACTTCCTGTCTTTTCCGAATTACGTCTTGTGGGAGGTACATCATTAGCTTTACAAATAGGTCATCGTAAATCCATTGATTTGGATTTGTTTGGAAACATTCAAAGTGATGAACTTGAAATTAATAAAAATTTAAAAAAATTGGGTTCTGTTAAACTGATAAATAAAACAGAAAATATTTATGTTTATCTTATTAATGATATTAAAATTGACATTGTTAATTATCATTATAAATGGCTTCAAAAGCCGTTGATTTCAGGTGAAATAATACTGGCAGGGAAAAAAGATATTGCTGCAATGAAATTATCTGCCATTACAGGAAGAGGTACAAAAAAAGATTTTATTGATATTTACTTTTTACTTCAAAAATTCAACATGGATGAGATGCTTTATTTATATAAACAAAAATTTTATGATGGCTCTGAATTTCTTGTTTTAAAAAGTTTAGCTTATTTTGATGATGCAGATACAGAACAGTGTCCGGTGATGTTAAAGCCGATAGATTGGCAAAAGGTAAAAAGTAAAATCAGTAAAGAGATAGAAAAATATGTAAAAAATAAATATTGATGAATGAAGATGTAAAAGCGCAAATGTAAAATTGAAGTAAAAAAATAAAATTACCATTATTCATTTTCAATTATCCATCCGTGGCGCTATATTAAATGTCAAAGGTTGATGGGCATAGCAGCTAGTCTGGGCTAATGTCAATGGTCATAAGTGACCTAATCACTTTTAACTATTGACTAAACCAGCTGCCACAAACCAAAAACATAAATCCATTTTTTCAATTTAATATTTACTATTTGCTATCATCAATCCGCCGTGGCGGAGCTATATAGAATGTCAAAGGTTGATGGGTGTGGCGACTAGCCAAGTCAATAGTCAAATGGTTATAGTATTAACCCCATCAACAAAAAACATATAACCGAGCTTGTTGCCATCAACCTACAACCAATCCGCCTTGGCGGACATCAATTTACTATTTTCTATAAAAAGGTCAAAGGTTGATGGGTGTAGCGACTAGCCAAGTCAAAGGTCAAAGGGTTATAGTATAACCACCGTTAACGAAAAAAATTTACCTAAACCAGCTGCCCAACCCTAAAACCACTAAAGTTTTAGAAGGTATAGGGGTATAGGGATATATTGACATAGACAAACTTACTCTTCGCGACTTTGCAACTCCGCGTGAAATAAAAAGATTCAGTCCGCAGTCTTTAGTTGGCAATATACTACTAATGACTATGAATGACAACAAATGACTATGAATGACGACGAAGCAATTTAATGATATGGCTTTATAAAAATTTCAATATTTTTTATTAATTTTGAAATTTACCATTTACCATTATCAATTTTACGTAATAAGATGTCTGATACTGTAATTCAGGTTGAAAATTTAAGCAAACAATACCGTTTAGGGATAGTGGGAGCAACAACTATTTCCGACGATATAAGAAGATATTGGGCTAAAATAAGAGGCAAAGATGACCCAACGCTTAGAATAGGCCAGGTAAATACTTTAAATAAAATTCAGAATTCAGAATTCAGTTCCGATAAGTATCGGAATCAGAATTATGTTTGGGCACTGAAGGATATTAATTTTGAAGTTAAGCAGGGCGAAGTTCTTGGAATTATAGGTAAAAATGGTGCAGGTAAATCAACACTGTTAAAAATATTATCGAAAGTAACGGGTCCTACTACAGGTAATGTAAAGGTGAAAGGCCGTATAGCTTCATTGCTTGAAGTAGGTACGGGTTTTCATGGAGAGCTTACAGGAAGGGAAAATATTTTCTTAAATGGAGCCATATTGGGAATGACCAAAGCAGAGATAAAAGGCAAATTTGATGAGATAGTTGATTTTTCGGGTATAGAACGTTATATCGATACTCCTGTTAAACGTTATTCGAGTGGAATGTATGTGCGCTTGGCTTTCGCAGTTGCTGCACATCTTGAACCGGAAATATTAATATTAGATGAAGTATTAGCAGTAGGAGATGCTGAGTTTCAAAAAAAATGCTTAGGTAAAATAGGGGATGCAGCGAAAGGGGGGCGAACAATAATATTTGTTAGTCATAATATAGGTGCAATAAGACAACTGTGCTCAAATAGCATATTACTAACTTCAGGTGAGATTGAAGCACAGGGTACAACAAGTGAGATTTGTGATTTATACTTAAATAAAACGAATATTTCTGAAGGCAAAGCAGAAATTAAATTTCAAGAAAACTTGAATAAAGAGTTTCAATTATTGGTATTAAAGTTAATGAATAAAGAATCAGAAATTATTAATAATTTTTCCTGTGATGAGGATATTTATATAGATATGATTTGTGTTTCCAGGAAACCTGTTCCCGGTTTATATGGAGCATTATTAATATATAATAATGATGGAATTCATGTTTTGATGTCAGATACTTTCGATATAGGAGAGAATATATTTGATAAATTATCTTCAGGGAATTATAATATTCGTATAAAAATTCCATCCCGAACTTTAGGACATGGATCATATAAAGTAATGATAAACTTTACCAGTTCGCAAAGTTTTAATAATTTTTGGATTGACACACATGAATGTGCAGCCTCTTTCCGTATTGACGATATAACCACAGATAGAGGTAATCATAGAGCAGGTTATTTTAGTACTTTGCTTAAATGGGAAACAAATAAATTATAAAATATGTATGATTGATAAAACAAAAATAGAACTTATTGTTTATGACTTTGATGGGGTGATGACAAACAATAAAGTATTGTTAACCGAAGATGGACGAGAAGGAGTATATGTAAATAGATCCGATGGATTGGCAGTAAATATAATTAAACAGTACGGCATACCACAGATAATATTATCTTCAGAACAAAATAAAATAGTAGAACTAAGGGCTAGAAAATTACAAATTCCAGTTATTGCAGGAGTTAAAAATAAAAAACAACAATTATTAAATTATTGTTCTGAAAAATCAATAAAACTTCAAAATGTGGTTTATATTGGAAACGATATTAATGATTTAGAAGCAATGAAGAATGTTGGTATTCCTATATGTCCTGAAGATGCTTGTATGGAAATTAAAGCCATTTCAAAATTTATTATTCATGTTAATGGAGGGGATGGCGTTATTAGAAACTTTTTAGATTTAATAAAACATACTGATGGATAAAATAAAACATATTGCTTTAATTCCTGCAAAATTGGATTCATCAAGATGTATTAACAAAAATTGGAGACCTTTTGTTAATGGTAAAAATCTTGTTGAATATACTATTGATATTGTAATAGACCTTTTTTTCAATAAGATAATAGTTTCAACAGATAATAATTTATTTCTATATTCTGATACTATACAAATCCATAACAGACCAGCATATCTGGCAACCAAAGAATCGCCTATTAATGATTTGATAGAAGTTATAATAAATGAAAATAGTTTTGGTGATGATGTTTATATTTGGTTGCTCAATCCAACATCACCTTTCAGAATAAAAGAAGATTTTTATTCACTTAAAGAATTGATCGAAAAAAATAAATACGATGCTATTACTTCAGTTACAGAAGTAAATCCTTTTTTATGGAAGAATGACAAACCATTATTTGATACATCATATCCAAGAAAAAATACTCAAGATTTTGATGAGAAATACGGTGTTGAAAATGGACAGTTTATTGTTTTTAGTATTAAGACTTTCAAAAAATCAAAATCGTGGTATTCTGAGAATATGTTTGTGTTCCATCAATCGAATTATATTTCGATGATTGATATTGATACAGAAAATGATTTTATTTTTGCACAAAATATAGGAGAAGTGCTAAATGAAAATTGATACGCTAAAGAACGAAACGCTGTTAATTAATAAAATTATCAATGAGCCAATCAAGGAACATACACTTTTATTATTTAACCATTTTTATAGGTATGGTTTAGCGTGTAGAATTTTAGGTGTTAATAACAGCCATATTGTTTTTGATGCTTCGTGTGGTCGTGGTTATGGCTCTTATATTCTTTCTCAGAAAGCAAAAAAGGTTATTGGACTTGACATTAATAAAAATTATTTGAATGATGCAAAAAATATGTTTCCTTCAGAAAAAATATGTTTTTTAAATTATAATGAACTTAAAAAAAATACTATAAATAAAGCCGATAAAATTGTTTGCATTGAAACGTATGAACATATACCCAAAAAAGAAATTCAGAAATTTATTTTAAATTTAATTTCGCATTTAAAGGATAATGGTGATATGCTGATTACAATTCCCTTAGGCAATAACAAACCAAGCGAATACAACGATTTTCATCTTAATGAACCCAGCATTGATGTTTTATTCAAGCAATTCTCGCCTTATTTTAATTCTATTTTTTTTGAAATAGATAATTTCATTAATTCATTTGGGAAAAATGAAAAATTATGTTACCTTTTATTAAACAATTATATAAAAAGTAAAGTAAAATAAAATATAAAAAGCATGAATAGTAATAATAATAATTTCTATTTTAAAAATATTGATTCTGTTTATTTAATTGCAGAAATAGGTATTAATCATAATGGTAATATAGATTTTGTAAAAAAAATGATTGATTATGCTTTGGTTTTTGGTTGGAATTGTGTAAAACTACAAAAACGAAATCCTGATAAATCCGTTCCCGAACATCAGAAAAATATAATAAAAGATACTCCATGGGGTAAAATGACATACTTGGAATATAAACATAAGATGGAGTTTGATAAAAGTCAATATTCTGAAATAGAAAAATATTGCTCCGATAAAATAAAATTTACTGCATCGGTATGGGATATAGAAAGTGTTGATTTTATGGATGATTTTGATGTCCCATTTATTAAAGTACCATCAGCTCATCTTACAAATGATGATTTAATAAAATATATTTGTAAGAAAAAATTACCCGTCTTGCTTTCGACAGGGATGAGTACAACTGAAGAAGTTGACCATGCAGTTGAACTGATTACTAGTTTTACAGATAATTTTGCTCTTATGCATACCAATTCTTCATATCCTGCGCATGAAGAAGAATTAAATTTAAATGTGATAAAAACGTTTCAAGAGAGGTATAAATGTGTTGTTGGATATAGCGGACATGAATTTGGTTTAGTGCCTACAACTACTTCTGTTGCATTAGGAGCTAAAATAATTGAACGTCATGTAACAATAGATAGAACAATGTGGGGAACAGATCAAATTGCTTCTGTTGAACCACAAGGTATGCTTAAACTTGTTACACATATTAGGGCAATTGAAAAAGCACTAGGTGATGGGATTAAAAAAGTATATGATTCGGAATTACTTATAAGAAAAAAATTACGAGGATATTAATTTCATTGAAAATAATAAATTATATTATAAATATTATTAAGTATTCCTTGCCGTTTGGGATTCATTTACTTTATAACAAATATAAAGAAATTTATTTTTTTAAGCCAACGAAAGAAGAAAAAAAGATATTAAAAATTAATGCAAAATTTAAAGATATTCATAAAGGAGAAAGATGTTTTATTGTTTGTAGTGGGCCATCAATTAATAAACAAAATTTATTGCCATTGAAAAATGAAAAAACTTTTTTTGTTTCAAGTGGATTTTTGCATCCAAACTATAATGAAATTAAACCTCTATATTTTTGCTTGCCTCCAAGTAATGATTTGTTAAATCAAGATAGGTATAATCGTTTTCGCAAAATGGAAGAAACTAGTAATAAAACCAATTTCTTTTTTAGTATAAGTGATAAAAAATATTTATATGATAATGATCTGTTTCTTAAAGATAAAGTAAATTATATTTATTTTGATATGCAAATGGATAATAAAAGAAAAGAAATATATGATTTAACGAAACAAATTCCAAGCGTACAATCGGTTCCAATAATGTGTTTAATGATAGCAATGTATATGGGATTTAAAGAGATATTTTTATTAGGAACCGAACATGATTCTTTTAAAGGTGAATACCGCCATTTTTATGAGAATACTGAAATGACAGAAGATTGTGTTGTTAATAATAAGATAAGTTCTTTATATCTGGAACTAAAAAGTTGTGTATCTCTATGGGAGCAATATATGCATCTTAAAAGAATCGCAGAGAATAACAATATTAAAATATTTAATGCAACAGAAGGCGGAGCTTTAGATGTGTTTCCTCGTGTAAAATTTGAATCATTATTTATATGATAAAATTTAAAGATTTTATTCCTCCTCTTTTTGTGAAAATATTAAAAAAAAATTTTATAAAAGAAAAATTACAATATGGTTTTCTTGGTAATTATAATTCATGGGAAGAGGCAAAGAAAAATTGTACAGGATATGACTCGGATATTATTATAGAGAAAGTAAAAAATGCTGCATTCAAAGTAAAAAATGGCGAAGCAGTTTATGAAAGAGATTCTGTATTGTTTGATAAAATACAATACTCATATCCATTACTTACAGGTTTAATGTGGGTTGCGGCTCAGAATGGAGGGAATTTAAATGCTCTTGATTTTGGTGGAGCTTTAGGAAGTACTTATTTTCAAAACAAACATTTTCTTAATTCATTAAATTGTGTTCAATGGAATATTGTAGAGCAAGAAAAATTTGTAGAAACAGGTAAATTATATTTTGAAGATGAACACCTGAAATTTTATCATTCAATTAGTGAATGCATAAATAAAAATAATATCGATATTATAATTCTATCTGGAGTTATTCAATATTTGGAAACACCTGAAATATTTTTAAAAGAAGTTATCTCGTATGGATTTAAATTTATAATTATTGACCGGACATTATTCAATAATGTTCATAGTGATACTTTAACAATACAGAAGGTTTCCCCTGAAATCTTTGATGCAAGCTATCCTTGTTGGTTTTTGGATAAAAATAAATTTAAAGAAATTTTTAAAGAAAAATATGATTTGATTCTTGAGTTTGATGGATTTTGTGAAGGAAAAGGTTTTATTTTTAAAAAGAAAGATGAAAGAATTTAAAAACATTTACATTGATATTACTAATACCTGCAATGCAAAATGTCCTTTTTGTATTACAGGAAAGCACAAACCAGCAATAAAAAAATATATTGAGCCGGAAGTTTTTGATAATATTCTTATTTCATTAATTCGTAATAAGTCTATAGTTGAGAGTTCGGTTATTTATCTTTACAATTGGGGTGAACCCTTTTTGCATCCTAAGTTATCTGAACTTATCAGTATTTTGAATAAACATAATTTACAATTTGGACTAAGTACAAATGGTTCTATTGAATTTAATTTTCCTGATAATTTTTGCAAAAATTTAGTTTTTTTTAAATTCTCCTTATCTGGTTTTTCACAAAATTCATATAATAAAATACATGGCTTTAATTTTGAAAAAACGCTTTTAAATATTGAAAGAATTATAAAAAATATTCAAAATGAAAACCCACAAACATATATCGAATTAAATTTCCATATATACCAGTTTAATATAAGTGAAATAGAGGCGTGTCGGGATTTTGCAAAAAAAATAAAAGTGCATTTTTATCCATGCCTTGCTATTTTAAATGATTGGGATAATTTGAATCTTTATATGGGTGGGGAGTTACCTTACAATGATTTATTGGAAGTTTCTCAAAAATTACTTATGTATAATTTTAATGACCTTTTAAAAGCAAGCCCCTCTGATTATAAATGTCCACAATATGATTTACTTGTAATTGATGAAAGTGCAAATATTTCCGGATGTTGCCAATTACCAAAAGACAATAAAGAATATTCATGTGGAAATATTCTTACTGATGATTGGAATACAATTTTAAAAAATAAAACATCAATGATGGTTTGTAGAAATTGCATAAAATCAGGACTTGCTTATTATATCCACAATTCAATGTTATCAATCGATTTCAGTAAAGATGATTTTTTAGAAAAAACAACCACTATTGATTTAATGAAAATAATAGCAAATCGTTTTAAACGAAAATTATTCTAATGAGTAAACTGCAATATTTGAACTTAGGTTGCGGGAATCATTTCCATCCTGATTGGAAAAATGTAGATTTTGTTTCGAATAACAAGAATGTTATTGCACATGATCTTTTAAACGGAATACCTTTTCCCGATAATACCTTTGATGTGGTTTATCATTCACATGTTTTAGAACATTTTCCAAAGGCGAAAGCGGATTGTTTTATTAGCGAATGTTTTCGAGTGCTTAAAAATGGAGGCATATTGCGGGTTGTTGTACCCAACCTTGAAGTTATAGCCGAAGAATATTTAAAACAATTGAAAGATGCGCTGAATGGGGATGAAAGGGCAAGGTATAATTATGAATGGATGTTGCTTGAAATGTATGACCAAACTGTTAGGAATTATAGCGGAGGCGAAATGGGAAAATATTTATTTCAAAAAGAAATTAAAAATATTGATTATGTTTACAATCGAATAGGTATAGAAGGAAAAAATATACGTGAAAATTATTTAAAATCACTTAAAAAAACGGAAAATATAAAAACAACGATTTCGTATGAAAAAAGTATAAGTAAAAAAATAATGTATTATTTTAAACCTTTGACATATTTCAATTTCTTAAAAAGAAAATTACTTGCAAAAGAATGGAGACAGATTGAACAAGAACAAGAATTACTGAAACTCGCTAAATTTCGAACTTCCGGCGAAATACACCAGTGGATGTATGATAGGTATTCATTGAAAGAATTGTTAGAAAGAGAAAAATTTGTTAATGTTAAAATCAAAACAGCATTTGAAAGCGAGATAAAAGACTGGAATAGTTTTGAATTGGATGTAATAAATAATGAAGTTAGAAAACCCGATTCATTATTTATAGAAGCAAAAAAAATTAATACGTATGCTTAATTTTTGTACACTTTTCGATATTAATTATTTTTCACGAGGCATTGCAATGTATGAATCTTTAAAAAAACATTGCAATGATTTTCATTTATATATCTTCGCTTTTGATGAAACCAGTTTAGATATTTTAAATAAATTAAAGTTACCTAAAACAACAATAATTTCTTTATCAGAATTTGAGAACAATGAACTTTTAGAAATAAAGACAGAACGTAGTCGTGCTGAATATTGTTGGACATGCACCCCCTCAACCATTTTTTTTTGTATTGAGCAGTATAAACTGGATCATTGTACGTACGTAGATGCAGATTTATATTTCTATAGTAATCCCAGAGTTCTTATTGATGAAATGGGGGATAAATCTGTTCTAATTACAGAACATAGGTATACACCCGAATACGACCAATCCTTAACCAGCGGAATATATTGTGTGCAGTTCATCACGTTTAAAAACACTATTGATGGAATAACTGTATTAAAATGGTGGAAAAATGCCTGCATTGAATGGTGTTATGCTCGTTTTGAAAACGGAAAATTTGGCGATCAAAAATACCTTGATGATTGGACTACCAGATTTAATGATATTCATGTATTAATGAACGAAGGCGGTAGTTTAGCACCATGGAATATTCAGCAATATAAAATTAAGTCAATAAACCCGTTCATCCTTAAAACCCTTAAAACAAAAGAAAAAATTAAACCAGTATTTTATCATTTTCATTACCTATCATTTTACTCAAATAAAAAAATAAATTTAACCAATGGGATTTATTATATTTCAAGTGAAATAAAACATTATTTTTATTACCCATACTTAAATCATATAAATAAAATAAATAAAGAATTATATAAAGATTTCAATAGTAAAGATTTTAATGGAACAAAAGAGATGATTTTTACTATATACTATTTACGTGATAAATTGTATCTATACAGAAAAGCATTATTTAAATTAAGTATTAAAGCCTTTAAAGATGCAAATAAATTAATAAAAGAAAAGAAACAAGTAAGAAAAAATATTATAAATAGTGGCAAAATTAATTAGTTTAAAAACGTTTTCTGATAAAAGAGGTAACCTTACAGTCATTGAGAAAATATTTCCTTTCGAAATAAAAAGAATATTTTATATTTATGGAGTTGACGATTCGGTTAGAGGAGGGCATCGGCATTATAATACATATCAAGCAGCAGTATGTATTAAAGGTTCATGTAAAATATACAACAACAATGGTAGCAGCACTGAAATGTTTACTTTAAACTCGCCCGTTAAATGCCTTATTATTGAACCATGCGATTGGCATAAGATGTATGATTTTAGTAGAGATGCTATATTGATGGTTTTTGCTTCAGAATTTTTCGATGAAAACGATTATATATTTGAACCATACAAAAATGATTGAATACGAAAACTTATATAAAACTAATAAGATTTTTTTTAAAGAATACAACAATGCTTTTTTTAAAACATTTAATTCCGGTTGGTTTATTCTTGGGCAGAATGTAAAGGATTTTGAAAAAAGTTATGCAAAATATTGTAATACGAAATACTGTATAGGGGTTGCAAATGGTTTAGACGCATTGACCATATCCTTAGTTGCATTGCAATTTGAAAAAGGTTCGGAAATCATAGTGCCTGCTAATACTTACATTGCAACAATTTTAGGAATATTGCATGCAGGCTATAAACCTGTTTTAGTTGAACCCGATATAAATACATACAATATTGACCCAAATAAAATTGAAGCAGCTATTAATAATAAAACAAAAGGTATTTTGGTTGTTCATTTATATGGTAAACCGTGCGAAATGGATGAGATTGCAAACATTTCAAGAAAATATAAATTAAAAATAATTGAAGATTGTGCTCAGGCACATGGTGCAAAATATAAAAACAACATAGTTGGTTCGTTTGGCGATGTTGCAGCATTTAGTTTTTATCCTACCAAAAATTTAGGTGCTTTAGGTGATGCAGGTGCTATTAATCTTAATGATGAAAAACTTAAAAATACAATTATAAAATTAAGAAATTATGGTTCTTCAGAAAAATATGTTAATGATATTGTTGGTTACAATTCAAGATTAGATGAAATTCAGGCAGCTTTTCTTTTAATTAAATTAAAAAATTTAAACAAAATAAATTCTCATAAACGTAAACTTGCAAAAATGTATCATGAAAATTTAAAAAGTGATTTTATTAAACCTTCCATTGATAATAATTCCTTTGATGTATTTCATATATATAACATCCGGCATGATAAACGTGATAAATTAAAACATTTTTTATATAAAAATAAAATTCAAAGTGAAATACATTATCCTATTCCTCCATATAAGCAAAAAGCATTAAAGAATTTTTTTACTGAGAAATACCCTATTTCAGATGAAATACATAATTCAACTTTAAGTTTACCCATTTCCTATTTCCATTCAGAAAAGGATATATTAAAAGTAATAGAAGTTTTAAATAAATTTTAAATGGATTCGGATTCAAATCTTTCGCAATTTAGTATAGATAAAAAAAGTTGGCCATGGATAAAAGAAACAACTCCATGTATTTCCAATGAGAATATGTGTTTACCTAAAATCTCAATAGTAACACCTTCATTTAATCAAGGTAGGTTTATTGAGGAAACTATTTTATCTGTTATTAATCAAAATTATCCTAATCTGGAATACATTGTTATTGATGGAGGAAGTACTGATAATTCAATTGAGGTAATAAAAAAATATGAAAAATACTTGTCTTATTGGATTAGTGAAAAAGATAACGGGCAGAGTCATGCAATAAATAAAGGATTAGAAAAATGTACTGGAGAAATTTTTAACTGGTTAAACAGCGATGATTATTTGGCAGAAGGAGCATTATTTAATATTGCAAAAACTTTTCTTGAAAACAATAAACCTGATGTTATATGTGGATATTGTAATATTATAAATGAAAAAAAAGAAGTTGAAGAAATTAGCAGGATGTATGTTGGTAAATCAAAAGAAGATACGATCGTAAATTATTGGATTAATCAACCTTCATCATTTTATAATTTAATTACCTTAAAAAAGATAGGTAATATTTACGAATCGCTATATTGTGTTATGGATTTGGAGTTGTGGTTTCGTTATTTATTATCAAAAAAAGAAGAAGAATTAAAAATAATATTAACCGATAATATTATTTCATTTTTCCGTAAACATCCATCGTCTAAAACACAAAGTATTATAAATTTATTTTATCAGGAAATATGGAAAATTGAAAATGAGATTTTAAAATTAATTAAAGCTCCGCAGATCTTACAAAAACAAAAGAAAGTGATTGAGCCTTTTCGATTAAACTGGGAAGGAATATTTATAAATAAAAAACGTTATATTTCATTATATATTTATAGAGAAATAAATAAAATTATTAAAAACTCAAATTCAAATAAAATATCATTCAAGGCAAAAATAATGTGGAGTTATTTCTTATTGTTTTATTCGAAAGAAATTAATTTTTTAAATAAAATCATTTTTATTATAAAAAGATTCAAGATAGTTAATTAATATTTTTAAAAATCAATATGTGAGGCTTTTACATTTTCTTATTCAGTATTCTGTGAATGAATTTCCTGCATTTTTTTTAAATGAATTAAATATTAAAAAATTTGTATCGAAAAATTTTACTGACTCGCGGGAGGTATTTGAAATCTTATTAAAGCGAGGCTATAAATTCGAAAAATCAGGAAATCAAAATAAAATATTTTATCAAATAAAAACTAATAAAATCAAAATATACTTACGAAGGAATACTTCTGATTTTATAGTTTTTAAGGAGGTTTTTCTAAATGGAGGTTACGCGTTTTTATTAAAATTAGTCGAGGAAAATAAATGGCCTTGTAATAATATAATTGATGCAGGTGCCAATATTGGTCTTTTTACATTATGCTGCAAAGCATCATTCCCAAGAGCGTCAGTTATTGCTTTAGAACCGGAAACAGGGAATTATTTCCAATTAAAAAAAAATATTTTGGCAAATGAATTAAATAATACAGTATCACTTCAAAATGCATTATGGTTTGAAAACACTACCTTATTTTTTAATAATTTGTTTCGTGATGGCAGAAACTGGGCAATTCAATTTACTCCTATTAAAACCCATGAAAATATAGATGGAGTCAAAACAAAAACCGTATCAGAGATAATGAAAAAGAATAATTGGTCAGGTATTGATATATTTAAAATTGATATTGAAGGCGCAGAAAAAAGTCTTTTCTTAAATGATAAACAAATAGATGTCTGGCTACCCAATACAAAAGTAATTGCCATTGAAATACATGATGAATTTAATTGCAGAAAAGATATTGAAAATATATTAAAATCATATAATTTCGATTTGATTTATAATGGAGAATTAACCATAGGTGTGAATAGTAAATATAAGACTAAATAATTATAATACATGAATCATGCCTTTGTTATATTGGCGCATAAGAATCCTGAACAGGTTAAAAGATTATTAAATGTTCTGTGCAAAAGTAATTTTTATTTTTTTGTACATATTTGTAAAAACTCTAATATCAATGAATTTGAATTTCTATATAAACAAAATAATGTAACACTTTTAAAGAGGGAAAATGGTTCTTGGGGAAGAATAGGTATTGTTAAGGCAACAATAAACGGATTAAAAGCAATAAGCAAATCTCATATTGATTTCGAGTATATCCATTTGATAAGTGGGCAAGATTACCCAATTCGTGATATTGATTCTATTGAGTTATTTTTTAAGAAAAACAGGGGATATAGTTTTATTGAATTTTTTAGTTTACCATCAAAATTTTTATTTTATGAGGGAATGGATAGGATAGAAAAATATCATTTTGGAAACCGAATACATCCCTCAAAATGGGATAAAAAAAGAAATGACTTTTTTAATACACTTTCAATGAAAATTTCTTTTTTTAGAAGAAAAATACCAAAAGGATTAAAACCATTTGCTGGTTCGCAATGGTGGTCGTTACATATTGATGCAGTAAATTATATACTTAGGTTTTTAAAAGATAATAGAAGTTTTATAAGGTTTCATAGGTTTTCAAAATTATCCGATGAAATGTTTTTTCAAACCATTTTACTTAATTCCCATGATAATGATTTTATTGGAAAATTGGTAAATAATTCGCTTAGATACATTGATTGGGATAAACCTAATGTATATCATCCTGCAACTATAAAAATGGAAGATTATGAAAAAATTAAAAAAACAGATAAATTGTTTGCTCGAAAATTTGATATCAAAGAAGACAGTGAGATACTAGACTTGTTAGACAAAGACTTTTTTTAAGATATTCATTTTTTTACTTACTGGATATAACCGTTGTTAGTATTTTTTTTAGTTCATCCGAAAAAGGAGCTTCAATTTTTCTGGCGAATAATTTATCGCTCGAATTTATTTTATCAAGGTCGGTAATATCTAAAATTGCAGGTATGCTTCCGTATCTTAATCCACTTTCCCAATCAATATATCTTAAATTATCATTTATTACTTTTTTCGAATAATCCGAATTCATTATTACTGTTTGAAAATATATTTCTTCCGAACAGAAAGTATGTTTTAACCGTTTGATAAGGTATTTATTTTTCCCGGTATAGTCAATAACAAAGGTTAATGTTTCTTTTGATAGGCTCCACCAGGTTGAACCCAGATAAAATTGAGGTATTTGTTTTGATACAGGCCTTTTAAAATTGATCTTTTGTTGAAGTTTTATAAAAAAAGAGATCCATTTCTGTTTTTTTCTTTCATTAAAAACATCATAGAAGTTGTAATAATTAATTCTGTCCATTCCTCCGCTTCGGTCCAGTCCCCTGTTATTCCATTCATTTGCGGGCATTTTGGTATATTCCAAAAAATCTTTTCCCTTATAAGTATTAAAGAAGTTAATAAAATAAGATGTGTTTTTTATAGGGAAATCCTGCCCGCTTATCAGGTGGAAATATTCCAGATCCGGGTTTCGCAAAGCTTCTTTGGCTAATAATAAAATACTTAATAAATGATTTCGCCCGCCCCAGTTTATTTTAAATTTACTTGTAATGAATTTTACTTTTTTTATTGTATTTAATTTTTGAATTATTTCTTTGTCCGGTTTACTTTTTCTATCGATATGGATATAAAATTTGAAATTTTCATCAAAGAAGTTTACAATCTCAATTAATTGCTCCAGGTTTTTATATGCGGTTATTAATATTCCGTGCTTCATTTGACCGAATTTCTAACAGCGTTATTTTGGTTTCAATTCAAAATTTAATTTTTACATTGGCAAATCACCGAAAAAGCTGCTAAAGATTATTGATAATTCTTTAAATAGTGTCAATAAACCGCTGCTCGGTTTTATTAAAAAGCAAGATTCCAATAATCAAAATGAATATCGTAAAAACTCCGCTATAACCCAGCATCATCCACGAAAAAGAACCTTTACCCAACAAAGCGTATTTAAAAGTTTCGATAATTGAGGTCATGGGGTTTAGCATGATTAATGTTTTATATTTATCGGGTATGCTGCTTAGCGGATATATTATGGGTGTGGCATACATGAATAATTGCACCCCAAATCCGACAAGGAATTGAAGGTCTTTGTATTTTGTGGTTAACGATGAAACAATAATACCAAAACCAAGTCCCATAAAAGCCATTATCAACAATAAAACGGGTAATAGAAATATATAAGCATTCATGCTAACAGATGCTCCGATATAGTAGAAGTAAATCCAAAAACAAATTAAAAATAATAACTGGATACCAAAAGTTATCAGGCTTGAAATGACAATAGATACGGGAACAGTGAGTCTTGGAAAATATACTTTGCCAAAAACACTGGCATTGTTAATAAAAGTGCCGGAGGTTTTGTTAAGGCATGATGCAAAATAGTTCCATGCAGTAATTCCGGTCAAATAAAAAAGTGTGGCAGGAACACTGTTCGTCGAAATATTGGCTACCTTGCTGAAAATAATAGTAAAGACAATGGTTGTAAAAAGCGGCTGAATGATATACCATAATGGGCCGAGGATGGTTTGTTTGTATACAGAAACAAAATCTCTTCTTACAAAGATCATAATTAAGTCTTTGTAACGCCATAGTTCGGCAAGATTGATATCATACCATGTACGCTTGGGACGGATTATTTCGGTCCATTCTTTATCTTCAGACAAAGCCATGAATATTCTTTTTACAAAAGTATCAAAAATCTTTCAAATTGGATAAATGCAGGGGAATGATTAGTTTTGTAGTTACAAATAAAACCGGTTATATAGATTTTAAATGATTTGTTAAGAAAAAGGATGTGTCCATTATTATTAAAAGGTTAATGGTTAAAAGGTTTAGCAACTAGCTAGGAAAATGGTAAAAAAGTCATAAGTAAAAAACAGATAACTTATAACTTTTAGCTAAACCAGTTGCTATCAACCAAAAACAAAAAACAAAAATAAAAAGTCAATGGTTAAAAGGTGTAGCGACTAGTTAGGTAAATGGTAAAGAGGTATAAGTAAAAAACAGATAACTTATAACCTTCAACTAAACCAGCTGCCACCAACCAAAAAACAAAAAACATATTTACAATTATCAATTTGAAATAATAAAATATGAATATATTACTTGGCTTGAATACTTTTGATGTTGGTGGTGCAGAAAATTTTGTATTCCGTCTTGCAAAAGCTTTGTCTGAATCAGGTCATAAGGTTTATCTGTTTGCTTTATATGATTGGAATATTGCAGATGCAAAAAAACGAATTGAAAAGATACTGGGTAAAGAATATTCAAAAGTCAAAATTGTTACACGCTGGAAACCCGGGAGAATAAAAAACGTTATTCTTTGGAGATTGAACGGTTTGTTCTTACGTTTTGGTAAAAAGGACTATAGAGAGAATATCATTAATAATTCACAAATCAAAAGATTAAATACTTTTCTTAAGAAAGAAAAAATAGATATTGTAAACACCCACCTTTTTGAAGTAGATGAATTCTTTTCTGTAAATTTTAATATCCCTCATGTGATTTCAATGCATGGTGCTTATGAAGATTATTTATTTGTAAAGGAGGGAAAAATATCCGGTGAAATTAATAACGATTTTCTTGAGCTTTCAAAAAAAGTTTTAAATAAAAGCAAAAATGTTATCTATGTTGCCGATAAGAACCTCGAAATATTTAATCAGGTAAAACTAGAAAATATAAATACCCGGAAAATTTATATTGGCTATGATACTTCTGATGAAGAAAAATATAACAAAAGAGACAGCGGTGAATATTTTGTTTTTGGAATGATTGCAAGAGGAATAGAAAGTAAAGGATGGGAAATAGCAATTAATGCGTTTGAAGCACTTCAGAAAAAACATCAGAAAATAAAATTGATTTTAGCATATACCGAAACAGAATTCATGAAAGAACTGGAGAATAAATACAAAAGTATTTCCGGTATTGAATTTAAGGGTTTTGAACCTGTACAGAAAAACTTTTTCGAAAGTATACATGCATTGGTGTTTCCAACCTGGATTGATTGTGTCCCAAATAGTATCATCGAATCGTTGTTTTATAATATTCCTGTTATCAGTACTGAAACAGGCGAAATACCCGGAATGATTGTCAATGATGATAAAGAAGCAGGAACAATTATAAAACTTGATGAAAATACGCATAAACCTAAAGTTGAAGAATTGTTTAATGCAATGGAACAATATTTATTAAACAATGAGCTTTATGAAACACATAAGAGGAATACATTTTTTGTAAAAGAGAAATTCTCAATGGATATTTGCATGAGGAAATATATTGATTTTTATATAAAGGCTATTTCAAAAGGAAGTGGAGTGATATAATATCATTGTTGGATGAGAGAAATGAAAAAAAATAATGGAATATTAATTGTGATATTATTTTATTCTTTTGTTTTCTTATCCCTGTTTTTTTATTTTAATACATCAGCTTCATTAGTAAAAATAAATAATTTGGGAGATTCTTATGCTATAATAAAAGCAGCTCAAAAATTTTATTTTAATTTCAGATTTGATTCCGAACGCACTTTTTTATACCCTGTGATTATTGGTTTTCCATTGCTTTTCGGCACAGGAAACGTCTTTCTGTTTTATTATATTTTAGTACTTCAGTATTTATTTGGTGTTGCTGGTATCATATTGTTGTTTCTAATTCTTAAAGTATATGTTAACAAAACCATGACAGTAATTGCATGTTTTGTATATTCATTAAGTATATCAAATCATATTTATTCTTTTTATGCCTTAACAGAACCTCCTTTTATTCTTGTGTTGTTGTTCTCATTGTATATGCTTCAAAGGTTTATTCAGGAAGGTAGCATCTTAAAGTTAATGATAAGTGTTTTGTTTTTATTTATCTCTGCTGTAATCCGTCCTGTCACACTTCCCTTGTGTATTATTATTTTCATTGCATGGATAATATATTTTGTGATTATTAATAATATCAGAAAAAGTAAAATACACCTGGTGTCGTTTTTTTTTATAATTACTTTGGGAATACAAATTACAGGAATGTATAAAGATTATAATCGTTTGGATTTTTCATTTGCCGGAAAAAAAACCGTTTTCAAATATCTGTTATCGTTATCTGAATCGCTGAGAACAAATGAACCCATTGAAAACATACAATATAATAAAGAAAAAAGACTTCAGCAGATTACGGATAAATTATCTTTGGCTGACAGTTTGAATGCCATAAATAATATAATAAACAAAAACATAAAGAATGAAATTTTCGGAAATTTTAATAATGTAATTAGGGCATATCTGTATTCCGTTTATTCAAATTCAACAGGCGGAATACAATTGTACAATGTAAAAATATATAATGATATTTATAAGCTATCAGTGATTCAAAACATTTTTTTTACATTAATTTTTGCATTAAATATTGTAATTTTATTTTTTATTTTAATATTTAAAAAATTCAGGGGGAATATAAAAAAAGAAGTCATTATGATTTTGCTTTTTTGTGCTGTGCTTAATATGTCAGATTGGCTTATGTCTGGATTGGCGTATTGGCAAGGTGACCGTTACAATATTGTGATGGTGCCGTTTACTATAATAATAAGTTCAATAATGATTCATTTGTTTAAGCTAAAAAAATTAAATCAATAATTGATTAAAGATATTTTTATTTAATGTTATCACAATTAAGGTTTATAGCATCAAAAATTTTATATTGTATAAATCATATAAGAGGTTATGTTCATTTTAGATTTAAACAAAATCCTGCAATCTTTTGTTTTTTCCCGTTCTCATCAGTAGGTGGTGCCGAAAAAGTGCATCTTGATATTTTGGAATCCATATCTGATGCAAAACCATATATATTTATCAGGTATAAGATTAATCCATGGTTATCATTAAATGAAAAAGAAGATACGGCATGGTTAAATTTATTCAATAAATTTGGTCATGTGGTTTTTTTATCCGATTACCTCGAGTCATCGAAATTTAGTTATCTTAATATGGCATGGATAAAGGGATGGATTGTGGGCAGCCTGAATGCAAACAAAAAGTCGGTGCTTTTTTTCTGGAATGATAGTTTTATTAAAGCCATTTTCCCATTATTAAAACAACATGTAAGGGTAATTGATATAATTCATAATTTAAAACCAGACAATCC
This sequence comes from Bacteroidales bacterium, assembly GCA_035353855.1. Taxonomy (NCBI): domain Bacteria; kingdom Pseudomonadati; phylum Bacteroidota; class Bacteroidia; order Bacteroidales; species Bacteroidales bacterium. Next base: position 84,858 of record DAOQAK010000002.1, read on the forward strand.
TTCCGACCTGGAGTATCTGAATTTAGATGTGGTACCAAGAATTAATAAACGTATTCTTGTTTCGCCTCATCTTAAAGACATGCTGGAGCAGATCTATAAAAATAATAATATCGACCCGTTATTGATAAATAAGGCACATGTTATTTTAAACGGGACAAATATCCCGAATGAATATAGTGAAAAGCCGGATGGCAAGATGTTGAAATTGATATTTGTTGCACGCGATGCCCCGGAAAAAAGAATTTACCTGATTAACAGAATAGCAGAAAAATTAACATTGGAAACAATCCCTTTTGTATTTAATGTAATAGGTCCTGATCCTCAAAAATGGAAGGATAACAACATAATAAATATAAACTGGTTGGGATTGATTGCAGATGAGAAGACAATTTCCGAAATGTATAAAAACAGCCATATTTTTATTCTTGTTTCTTATACTGAAGGAATGCCGAAAACTTTAATTGAAGCTATGTCGTTTGGGTGTGTCCCTGTTATTACTGATGTAGGCGACATTTCGGAATATATTTCTGACAGAGTGAACGGGTATTTATTACCAGTAAACCCGGAAGAGCTTATGGTTGAGAGAGCGGTTGATTTTATAAAAGAACTTAGTAATGATAATGAATTGTTCAATGAGTTAAGCCGAAATACATACCTGACTGTAAAAAAACATTTTGATATTAATATTATTGAACATATGTATCACCGGTTAATTGTACCTGGCATTGCAGAAGATTAGTGTCATAATTCCCAATTACAATCATGCCTGTTTTTTGGAACAGCGTATTGACAGTGTATTAAATCAAACGTTTGATGATATTGAAGTCATCATCCTGGATGATTGTTCTTCCGATGGTAGTAAGAAGGTCATTGAAAAATACAAAGAGCATAAGAAAATATTTAAGATAATATACAATGAAACAAACAGCGGAAATACATTTAAGCAATGGCAGAAAGGTATTGAAACCGCTCAGGGTGATTGGATATGGATTGCCGAATCGGATGACTACGCCGAAAAAACGTTCCTGGAGAAAGCCTATCAAAAAAGTATGAACGGTAATTCAGGTATTGTATATTGCCGTTCAAATATTATTGATTCATCAAATAATGCTATTACTTTATATAATTTTTCGTCGATGCCCGATCCTGTTGTGTTTCCTTTGTTTGGCAATGACTTTGATATGGATGGAAATGAATTTATTAAGGATTATATGTTGAAAAGAAACTCTGTTCCTAATGCAAGTGCTGTAATCTTTAAAAAAGATCTGGTTGATTTTTCTGTTTTTGATGATATAAGAAAAACAAAACTGTTTGGCGATTGGTTATTCTGGATACATCTTTTAAGAAAAACGAGAGTGAGTTATATAAATGAAAGATTGAATTATTTCCGTTTTCACGAAACAACTGTTCGGAAACATACTCAATTCGATATGACCAGGATTTATGAATACATGATTCTGATTAAATATTTTGAAAAAGAAAGAATGCCTTTTTATAAAGAAGCTCTTGATGCAATGGTTTATCAATATAATTATGGTGATGTTTCCGGTAACCGTGTTTCGGTGAAAGATAATATTAAAATAAGTATGTTTGTATTACAAAGAAATCCCTTACTTTTACTAAAGACATGGCTGAGGAAGAAAAAATCCCAAAAATAATTCATTACGGTTGGTTTGGTGGTAAGGAAATGCCATTGACAGACAAACAATGTTTGAAAAGCTGGGAAAAATATTTTCCCGGTTTTGAAATAAAACGTTGGGACGAATCAAATTTTGCATTTGATATTCCTTACATGAAGCGTTTTAGCAGTGATAAAAAATGGGGGTTATTGATAGACTTTGTAAAATTTAAAGTGCTTTATAATTATGGAGGTATTTATCTTGACACAGATATGATGGTATTAAAAAACATGGATGAATTACTGAAATATGATTCTTTTTGGGGTTTTGAAAGTAAAGAGAATGTTAACACCGCTATAATTGGAAGTATGTCCGGAAATGAAATCATTAGTGAATGTTTAAAATTTTATTATGACTTTAAATTTGATGATACTTTTAAAGAAAGTCCTAAAATTATTAGCCCCGTGCTTAAATCATTAGGGATGACAAGCGATACAGGTCAATTACAAATACTTGGTAATACTGCAATTTTTCCAATGCATTATTTTTATCCTATGAGTTTTCAGCAGGCTGATGAAGATTATAAAAAATTTATAAAACCCGATAGTTATGCAATACATTTATGGAATGCTACCTGGTTCGATCCTTTCAGGTTTTTTTGGAACAACCGTTATAAAGCAGGATTTAAAGCTGTTTTTAAACAAATAATTAAAAATCCGTTTCAGTCAATTTCTTTTTATAGGAATGTGGGTTATCATTTTTTACGATTTATAAAAACCAAAATACTGCATGCTAATTCAAGATAAAATTATTGAAAGATTATTTTCCAGAAAGATATTTCTTATCTTTTTAATTATTATTATTATTCCATTTATTATATTATGTTTTTATGCTTTGCCCCATTCCGACGATTTTTGGTTTAAAATTTATTATGAAGAGTATGGTTTTTTCGGTTCTTTTAAAGCGTGGTATTTAAACTGGTTTGGCAGATATACTTTTATTTTAATAATGAATATTTACAATATTCTTGGATTTGAACCAATAATATATAAGCTATTTTGTATCATATTTCAGGTATTATTTTATATTTCATTATTTAACTTCATTAAAATTTTATTATCTGAAAAAGATAAAATTACATTACACATTTTTTCATTATCTGTTTATATAATATTCCTTTATCAAATGCCTCGAATATCGGAAGGATTATATTGGCTTGCAGGTTCAGTAATTTATTTTCTTCCAATTTCATTTACCCTAATATTTTATACAATACTTATAAATTATACAGAAAATAAATGGGTAAAATCTAAAAATAAAAAGCTATATTATTTTATTGTATTATGTGTACTGGCTTTTATAATTATTGGACTGAGCGAAGTCGCAATGTTATTTTTAACATTTAGTTTTTTTGTCATCATGGTATTTAAAACAATAAAAAATAAGAAGGTAAACTTTAAGTTTTTACTATTATTTGCAATTATTGTATTTTCTTGTATTATTGTTTTTATGTCCCCTGGAAATACTATAAGGTCAGCTTCTGAAACAATGCTTTTTCATAAAAAAGCACATGATTTATTATATTCTTTAAAAGAATCTGTTCTGATAACTTCAAGCTATTTAATATTTGAATGGTTAAGGGATTCAATAATATTGTTATTTACGATTTTATATATACCATATGGAATATCTCAGTATAATAAAAACACTGTTTTTAATAAAATATCTGGCATTCATCCATTGATAATGATTGGTATCAGTATATTTTCTATATCATTTTTATTCTTTCTTGGGTATTGGAATTTAGGTGGACCTTTGCCAGAACGTGCTGTTAATTTTATTTATTTTATATTTATTATTTTATGGTTTATAAATTTACAATTCGTGATAAACTTTATTCTTAAAAAGAAATTATGTAATAAAAATTATAATGAAGGGTTTTCATTAAATTTAAAGTTTATTTATGGTATTATAATTTTAATTATAGTTTTAAATTTTAGTCAAGAGAATAATATTAAATATGCATTTTCCGATTTATTTTCAGGAAATGCGAAAAAGTATGAGATAGAAATGAATCAACGTAAAAGATATATTTTAAAAAGTAAAGCCGATACTTGTATTTTAGCACCATTAAAAAATAAACCACATTCGTTATTTGTAACAGATCTTAATCATCAGATGCACTATTGGCCAAACGATGTATATGAAAAATTTTATAATAAAAAAGTAATAATGCTTTATGAAAAGTAATTCCGATAACAATTACAACATTTGCATACTGCTTCCATTTTATAATGACTGGGATAGCATGAATGAATTATTGAAACAAATCGATGAATTGGGTAAAACAAATAAAATAGGTAATTATAAAATTATTGCAGTAAATGATTGCTCTACTCAGCAGAATAATAAAATTGAAGAGAACATAAAGATTGAAATTATTAATCTTAATAGAAACGTTGGACATCAAAAAGCAATAGCCATAGGACTTGCATATATTAATGAAAATGTCAAAACAGATGCTGTTGTTGTAATGGATGCAGATGGGGAGGATAATCCGGAAGATATTATCAGGTTATATGAGAATATTAAGAACACAAATTATGCCTGTATTTCTTTTGCAAGCAGGCGAAGAAGGAAAGAAAAAAGTTCATTTAAATTTTTCTATTTTTTTTATAAGATTATTTTTAAACTGTTAACAGGGGAAAAAATAACTTTTGGTAACTTTAGTATCATCCCATCAAAATTATTATCGAAATTGGTTTATATGCCTGAAATTTCAGTACATTACTCGGGTGCAGTTATTAAATCAAAGTTACCTTATAATTTGGTATTATGTAATAGGAATAAACGTTATTTTGGAAAATCGAAAATGAATTTATCTTCTTTGGTGCTTCACGGGTTAAGCTCAATATCGGTTCATTTTAATACTGTTGCAACCCGATTATTAATATTTTCTGTAGTATCAATATTTATTATAATTCTTGCAATGCTATCGATACTTGGAGTAAAAATTTTTACTGATATGGCAATACCTGGTTGGACCTCTAATATGATATTTTTATTATTAATATTGGGAATAGAAATATTTATTATTTGTGTTTTTCTTATCTTTCAAATATTATTCCAGAAGAATAAATTTGATGAATTTGTTCCGGCAATACATTATAAATCATTTGTTGATACCATAAACTAATTTAAATGTTGTTCGACTACAAGGGTAAAGAGTTAGGTTTATTTGGAAAAGCCATTAATTGGAAAAGCTATTGGTCATGTAAAGTAAAAAAATACCTTGGGAATAAAGTTCTTGAAGTTGGTGCAGGGATGGGTAATAATGTTCAATTTTTGGTAAATGAAGATATTTTAGAGTATACTTGTATCGAACCAGATTTTGAATTATCAGAGATAATTAAAAAAAAAATTTATAATAATGAACTGCCATCTTTTTGTAAGTCGCTAAATGGTACAATTCAGGATTTAAAAGAAGACCAGTTCTTTGCATCAATTTTATATTTTGATGTACTTGAACATATCGAAAATGATCATGAGGAAATACAGAAAGCAGCTTTGCATTTAAAACCGGATGGTTTTTTAATTATTTTAGTCCCGGCTCATCAATACTTGTATTCTCCTTTTGATAAACAAATCGGACACTATAGGAGATATAATAAGCAAAGATTAAAAAAAATAATACCTGACAAATGGGAAGTTGTAGAAATAAAATATATGGATTCAATGGGGTTTCTTCTTTCTATGGTTAATCATACATTTTTAAAACAAAAATATCCAACACAAAAGCAAATTATTTTTTGGGACAAGATAGTAGTGCCTATGTCAAAAATTATTGATAAAGTAGTATTTTATAAATTCGGAAAATCATTGCTTATTATTATGAAGAAACCAACTATATAAAAATATATATAAGCTAATGTTAACAGATTTTGTAATATATTTATTATGCTCAATGTTAATGTTGGCATTGATATTATTCATTGGTAAATTAATGTCTTCTTTTGTTAAATTGCCAGAAAGAAAATTTCTGAAAATATTTATTGAATTAACATCTGGATTAACATTATTAATAATAATCTTTTCATTTTCAAAATCATCTTTTAATACAATAAATCTGTTATTCATTGTTGTTATTCTGTTTTATTTATTTTTTAAACAAAAAAGAGGTTTGATTAAATATACTAAGTTTAATTTTTGTGTGAAGGAATATTTAGTTGAAATAATTTGGGTTTTTATGTTATTCTTGCCCATTTATTTATTTAAAATAATTCCAATTGCTAATAATTGGAATGGCTCATTTCCTATCGGGGATCTTGATTATTTTTATTATTCAAAACTTAGTGATTCGCTCAGATTATATGGTTTGGAAAATAAAACATTTGATTTGAAAATATTACATCCTGATATATTTTCCGGATGTGTTCCTTATCATTATTGTGAATTATGGTTGAATGCTTTTATTGTTTGGCTTTTGAACCTTAACTCAGCAAAAACACTTATTCTAATTACATATCCATTGTTGTTATTAGCTGTAAATATAGGGTTTCTCTCTTTTTTTGAGAATAGAACAAAAATAAACCTATTAATAATTTTATTTGGATTTTTACTTCTTTTTTTTGAAGGAATCTATCTCCCGCTTTATGCGAAGTATAGTTATTTAAATAATCATGCAAGTTGGAGAGTAATGTCTTTAACTCTTATGCAATATGGAAAATATAGTTTTCCATGTTTGTTTTTTCTTTCATTCTTAGTTGAATATTTTCAAGGGAATAGAATATCTGCATATATAATGTTAGGAAGTTTGATAATTGTTTCAGTTGGTATATTACCAGGTATTGCGGGAGGATTGATATTATTTATCTTGATTGATTTTTTTATTAGAAGTATGAATAATAAAGAACGAATTTTTCTTTTGGTGTATGTCCTTGTAATATTAATTTTCTACTATTTATTTTATTTTTATAATCAAACTTTATATACATCCAAATATGTTTCAAGTAGTTCGATTTTATCAAATATAATTTTAGATCCTTTTAATATCAGTTATTATAACAAGATATTGCATGTTATGTTAAACATTTTGAATTTATTTTTCTTTAGATTACTTCTTTTTTTTGTACCTTTTATAAGTTTATTAATTGTTTTAAAAATTCGTTATGAAATCAAATTTATATATGATTATTTATTAATATTAATACTTTTTGGATTGTTCTTTATTTGTGGTAGTATTACATCTGCTATTGTTGAAGACTTATTGGATTCTCTTCAGATTTTTACAAATTTGATACCCTTGTTTTATATTTTAATTTCTGTAATCTTTATTGAAGTTATTATTTATTTTAATCAAAGTATTAATAAACTTATTCGTATAACTGGATTGATTTCGTTAATGTTCTATTTAACTATTAATTTAAGATTTGTATTTAATTCATCTTTTAATCTGTTTAAGGAAGGTAATACCTATTCAATTGATTATATTAATTCTGTAAAGTCGGAAATAGCAGCAAATAAGTCATTAAATATTATCGGTATAATATTAAATGAATCTGATTATAATCATCCTGATTTACCAAGTTATTCACTTGTTTTAGGATATTATCCCGGAATGTTTATTCATTATTTCAGTAATAATAACCTTCATGTTCCTATAAATAATTATATTTTATATAATAAAATTAGTGATTTGCCATTATATGATCAATATTATCTTACTACATCAGAACAGTATGAATTTATCGAAAAAGAAAAAATCAATAATCGTTTTACAAATTATGAACAAAGTCAGATTAATTTTATAAAACAATATGGAATAAAATATATTTTTGTTAAAAAGGGAGCGTTAATTTCAAATTGCTTAGAAAAAACAATAAAAAAGGAAATAAAAGATATTCGTAGCGGGGAAAGATTATTAATAATAAATAGTTAAAATGTATTCAAAAGAGCAATCAAAAATATTTTTTAAAAGAATTTATATATACAATATAATATTTAGTTTATTGCATACATATCATATTCTTCGATTAAAATTAATTCGGTTTATAAATTATATTAAAAATTTTATTCTGTATCGTTCTTTCTCGCATAATTGTATAAATAAAAAATCTGTTGTGTTTTATTTAACCAATACTGCCAATGCATTGCATTGCTTCCCTATTATGTGCTATCTAGAAAAGGAAGGTTATAATATTTTACTTTTTCATAATTATAATTTTATTTCCAAAAGTGTATTTGGCGTAAAAGGAATATTCAGGATTAAGAATCTTCAGATAATAAAAAAATTAGAAAATAATATTATAGTTGAAATGTACTTTTATGATAATTTGGAGAATGAATTAAAATTTAATTCTTTAAAAAAATTCTTTCTAAAAGACATAGAAAATGCAAAGAAAACAGATTCAGAAATAGATGTTCCTTATCCCATGCATCCTATCATTTATGATAATCAAATATATTTGAAGACCAGAAGTTATCGAAATGTAGATCGAAAAATAAAAATATTATTTTCGGGTAATACACATAAAGAGACATATGTGATTAATAAAATAAATGAGCATTATAAAATGCTTAATCGTTATGATATTATTGAACATTTAAGGACAACTCTTCCAAATGAAATTATCAACATTGTTGAATTGCGTGATTATATTGATCGGATTTTTTTAGGAGAAATATCTTATGAAAATAAGTTGATTATGATTGACTGGCAATGGAAAATAAAACATGGTAAATATGATTTGCGTATTGACAATAACGATTGGCTTTATTTCTTATCAAGAGCTGATTTCTTTCTAGCTTGTCCTGGGGTAAGAATTCCATTTTGTCATAATATTGTTGAAGCTATGTCTGTTGGTACAATTCCACTTACAAATTATGGTCATTTATTTAATCCTCCATTAATTGATATGGAAAATTGTATTTCATTTGATACTTTGGAATGTCTTATTAATAAAGTAAATTTGGTCATTAATATGAATCCAGATGAAATACAAAGAATAAGAAAAAATGTTATTGCCTATTATAATCAGATATTGGATATGGAGAAATTTTGTAAAAAAATAATCGATGAAATTAAAGACAGAAACACAGAACTAATTTTATTTTCCGAACATTTTAATATTGCATAAAGCATAAAAACAAATATGCAAAATGCATTTTTTAGTATAATATTACCTACGTACAACAGATCAAATTTCCTTGGAAAGGCAATTGAAAGTGTATTATCTCAAACATTTTCAAATTGGGAATTGTTAATAGTAGATGATGGTTCGACCGATAATACAAAAGAAGTTGTTGATTATTTTAAAGATTCTCGCATTCAATATTTTTTTCAGCAAAATGCCGAACGTAGTGCAGCTAGGAATAAAGGAATAAGTAATGCAAAAGGAAATTATATTAGTTTTTTAGATAGCGATGATTACATGCTACCCGATTTTTTAGAAAAACTTGCAAAAGAAATTGCTTTAAAGAATAATCCAATTGCGATATTTTTTTCAAGGGTGATGGTTGAAAATCAAGGGCTGTTTAAAATTCAATTTGATATATTTCCCGAAACCGATTCTATTATTAAATATATTCTTTCAGAATTTAAAGTCATACAGGTTTCACAGGCAATTATCCACAGAAAAATTTTTGAAAATAATCTTTTTGATGAACGATTTTATTTATGGGAAGATACCCATTTATATTTAAGATTAATTGCTCAATATCCCTATTTTAATTGCAATGTAAACGGAGTAATTTTGGTTCAGCATCCAAATTCCACGGTGGTTAAAGGAATGAACGTGGTAAAAAAGAAAGATGTGGAACAATATATTTTTGCTGTAAAAGATTTACGCGATAACTATTGGTACTTGTTTGAAAAATATATTCAAAAAAAATATTTTAGAAATTATATAAATGCAAAGTTGAATATGTACTTGTATCAGGCACGTATTAATAAGCAATTCGGGCTTGCCGTTTACATTTTATGTAAACTTTTATTAAATAAAGTCGATTTGAAAAATATAATCATAGCATTAAAATTATTTATTCATTTTACTATATCTTTCTTTAGAAAATAATATTATGCATGTCCTTATTATTGCATCGTGGTATAAAAAAAATGCTAATGAAATAAACGCTCCGTTTATTGAAGAACAGGCGCGAATGCTGATGCATTCTGGATTAAAGATGGGTGTGTTTTATCCATATTTTACAGGCGGTTTTAAGGAAAGATTAAAAAAAATTAAAACAGTTAAAGGTCATTATATTGATAATGGTTTATCTACATGGTTTTATGGTGAAAGTTCCGTAGTTCCTTATTTTAGGAGAATAATATATACTCATATTTGTCATCATTCCGAAAAAATATTTTTAGAATATATAAAAGAAAATGGAAAGCCGGATATTCTTCATGCTCATTCCGTTTTTATGGGAGGTGTTGTTGCAAATTATTTAAGTAAAAAATATAATATCCCATATGTAATAACGGAACATGCTTCTAAATTAATAACAGAATTTGAAATTCAAAACAAATCGGATATTCGTTATGTGAAGGAAATACTGAAAGATGCAAATAAGGTGATATTTGTAAGTCATTTTCAGGCAAATGAAATGATAAAAAAATATAAATTGCCTCTACTTCAAAAAATTATTATTCCTAATTCGTTAAATCCAATATTTAAATATTATCCTTTTCCTGAAAAAATAAACCCGATAATTATTGTTATTACCGGAAGTTTAACTATTAATAAAAATCATCAATTATTATTTGAAGCCATTAAAAGTCTGAAGGCAGATGGAGTAATTTGTTTTCTTAAAATAATAGGTAATGGTGAAGAAAAACAGTTTTTAGAAAACTTTGTAAAAAAGAATGATTTGCAAAAATATATTTCATTTTTGGGAACTTTGTCACGACAGGAAGTTTATAATGAACTTAAAAATAGTCATTGTTTAATTTCGGTTAGTAAATTTGAGACCTTTGGAATAAATATAATTGAGTCCTTGGCAGTTGGTCGTCCAGTTATAGCAACTCATTCAGGTGGCTCAAGTGAAATAATAAATTCTGAAAACGGAATTCTTTTAAATTCGTTTGAAATAGATGAATTGGCTGATGCAATAAAATATTTAATGAATAATTATAATAAATATAATCAACAAAAAATTTCCGAAGAATGTCAAAAAAAATATTCTGAAAAACTAGTAATAGATAAATTGATTGAAAATTATAAAGAGGCTATTGAATGAAGAAAGTTTTAATCCTATCTTACGATTTTCCTCCATATGTTTCGGTTGGGGGATTAAGGCCATATAACTGGTATAAATATTTTCTGGAATATAATGTTTATCCGATAATAGTTACACGACAATGGGAGAATAAATATGGAAATTTTTTAGATTATATTTCAGCAAGTGAAACAAACCAGGTAAGTATTGAAAAAACAAATTTTGGTATCATCATTAAAACTCCATATACTCCGAACTTATCAAATAGATTGATGTTAAAGTATAAAGAGTCAAAATACACCTTTTTGCGTCGTTTAATTTCTGCCTATTTTGAATTTGCACAATATATCTTTCTTGTAGGTCCTAAAGTTCAATTATATTTTGCGGCCAAAAATTATTTAAAGAAAAATAATGTAGACTTAATTATAGCTACAGGCGAGCCTTATATTTTATTTAGGTATGCTTCTAAATTAAATAAAAAATTTAAAATTCCCTGGATTGCTGATTACAGGGATCCCTGGAGCCAGGATAGAAACAGAAGCGAAAATCAGGTTGCAAGATTTTGGTATATTTTTTTCGAAAAATTATATTTAAGAAATACAATCGCTGTATCTACAGTTTCCTTATTTTTTAAGAAACATATTTCAAAATTAGTTCCAGGTAAAACATTTTATATACTCCCTAATGGATATAACCAGGAAGCGATAGATAAAGTTAATTTAATTCCTCAATCAAATAAAAAACTAAGCATTGCTTTTGTAGGATCAATATACAAATGGCATCCGCTTGAAAGTTTCCTAGGTGTATGTGCCGAATTTATTAAGGAAAACAAAAATGCAAGATTCCAAATAAATTTCTATGGAATAAATAATGAAACGGAAGTAGAAAATTTAATTAATACAAAATTCAAAGAGTTAAATTCCATTGTTAAAATATTTCCCAAGATTCCTAATGAAGAATTAGTAAAAAGATTAGCTGAAGAAAATGTATTCTTGTTGTTTAATTATTTTTCATATATGGGCACCAAAATATACGATTATCTTGCCCTTAAACGAAAAATTCTGCTTTGTTATAGCGATGATGAAGAAGGAAATATCTTAAAAGAAAAATTTTATAATCTTCCTGCCATTGGAAATGCTAATGAACATGTGCAGGAAGACCTGATAAGGGATACAAATTCTGGAATTATAATTAAAGATAAATACCATCTTAAAAAAGTTTTGTCAGAGTTATATAGTGAATTTGAATTAAAAGGCTTCGTTGAATGTAATTCAGTAGGGATAGAACAATTTTCGCGTAAGATTCAGGTTCAGAAATTTGCTGAAATAATAAATAATATCCTAAGCGAAAAGAAAACAGTTTACCAGCAATGCACCCGTTGTGTAATGGATACATCCGACCTTGATATAACTTTTGATGAAAATGGATACTGTAATCATTGTACCGATTATTTTGAAAAAACGGCAAAACTAATTTATCAGGGTAAATCAAGCGATTTAAAACTTGAAAAATTAGTTAAAGATATTCATAAAACGGGCGAGAAAAATAAATACGATTGTGTTATTGGAATTAGCGGAGGTGTTGATAGTATATACACGGCTTATCTTGCAAAGAATTTGGGATTAAGGCCGCTTGCAGTTCATTTTGATAATGGATGGAATTCAGAATTAGCAGTTTATAATATTGAAAAAACGTTAAAAAAGTTAGATATTGATTTAAATACAATAGTTGTTGATTGGGAAGAATTTCGTGATTTACAACTTGCATTTTTAAAAGCATCGGTGCCCGAAGCCGAAACGCCTACTGATATTGCAATTCTTGCAGCATTGCATGAAGTTGCTGATAAGAATAAAATCAAATATATTTTTAGTGGAGGAAATTTTGCAACTGAAGGCATTTTGCCAAAAAGCTGGCATTATAATGCTAAGGATATAAAATACATTAAAGCTATTCAAAAAAGATTTGGAACTGTCAAATTAAAAAAAATCCCAACATTTGGTTTTCAGAAGGAAATGTATTATAAAATTATTAAAGGCATAAAGATTATTTATCCTTTGAATTATGTTCCTTACAATAAATCGGAAGCAATTAAAATTCTTGAAAATGAATTAAACTGGCAAAACTATGGTGGCAAACATCACGAGTCGCTTTATACAAAATTTGTGCAGTCGTATATATTACCTGAAAAATTTGGTATAGATTATCGTCTTGCTACTTTCTCGACCCAGATTTGTTCGGGTCATATAACAAGAGATTATGCCTTGAATGAATTGAAAGAAAGTCCCTATAATTCACAGATTGTTGAAGAAGAAAAGAAATATATTTGTAAGAAATTTAGTATTTCTTTAGAAGAATTTGATGATATAATGAAACTGAAACCTAAATCATATAAAGATTACCCTAACGACAAACGGAAATTGGAATTTATATATAAAGTTTACAGAAAAGTGAACAAGTAATATTCTTATGATTTATGTATTTCATTAATTGACAAAATAATATAATAGATGAAGGTTAATAATAAATACAATAGATGAAATATAGTTTTTTAAATATTGATAAGTGTTCTTTTTGTGGTTCATCTGAATTTAAAATACTTGGCAGAAGATTAAATACTTCACAAGGGAAAAATCCTAGAAAAAAAACAGGTATTACAACTACTATTGTTAGATGTGTGTGTTGCGGATTGATTTTTCCGAATCCATTTCCTATACCTGAGAATATCAGTGATCATTATAATATTTCACCAGAAGAGTATTGGCCAAATGAATATTTTACTATTCCTGATAATCATTTGAAAAATTATATTGAATGGATGAATAATATTCGAAAATTCGATAGTGATTCGAAAATTTTAGATATAGGTGCAGGAATAGGAAAAAATATGATTGCACTTAAGAGATATGGATATGATGCGTACGGAATAGAACCATCCCTGCCATTTTATGACAGAGCAATTTCAAAAATGGGTATTGATCCTGATAAATTGCAACTGGTTTCAATTGAAAATTGTATTTTTCAAGATAATATGTTTGATGCAATATTTTTTTCAGCTGTATTAGAACATTTGTATAATCCAGCTGAGATATTAAAAAAAATTATAAATTGGGTGAAACCAAATGGTTTGGTTTTTATTGAATCCCCAAGCGCTTCATGGCTTATAAATAAATTAGTAAATAAATATTATAAAATAAGGGGAAGTGATTATGTAACTAATTTAAGTCCAATGCATCCGCCTTATCATTTATATGAGTTCACAAAAAAAGCATTTGAGCTTCATGCAGAAATGAATAATTATGAAGTGGTTGATTGTCGTTATTTTGTATGCCAGACCTATGCCCCTAAAATATTTGATAAAATTCTTAAGAAGTATATGAAAATGACAAATACAGGAATGGAGCTTGCAATATGGTTAAGAAAGAAATAATATCAATTTACGTTTATAGTTTCGGTTATTGCTGTTGTTGTTCTTCTTGTTTGGATTTTCGAATTAGATAATAAGTGTTTGCTAAAGCGACTAAAAAGAATGGTATAGCTATTATCCTGTAGCGTACCAATGCACCAAAGTTAGCGGAAGCTAACCCAACCGAAAAAAAGAAAATAAGTGAAAAAATAAACGAAAAAAGTATAAATGGTTCTTTAATAATTATTATATAAACTGCTTTTATTCCTATTCGGAATATCATGAACAAAGAAAAAAGAAGTAATAAGAAATTTTCAAGACCGGAAATGAGCATTACCGGATTTCGAGCTTCCCATATAAATGGCCTGTAAATACCTGCAACTAATGCGGCGGGTGTTTTAATAATAATGCCACTTAAAGAAGCGTCAAATTTTCCGATATCATAAAAATTTTGTCCGTATTCTTCTGCCCTTGTTTGATCTTGTTGATAAACCTGGGCTTTCTTAAGCATGCTATCCATATCGCCAAATGAACCTAAAGATGAAGAAAATAATCTTAATACAAAAATACCAGCTAATATTCCAATGCTTAATAATCCAGGCGTTGCTAAGAAGCGTAAAGCAGAGTTTTTAATTTTTTTAATATAAAGATAACTTGCCCAAAATAAAGAAGCAGGAATAATTGCAACAAAAATATATGGTTTTAATGATATTAATATAAATGAATTTACTATGAGCATGAGAAAATTATTCATAAACTTTTTCCTTTCAATAAAACAGTAATATATATTTGTTACCAGCCATAATGCTGCTGAAAAAGTATAAGAATCTTTCATTATTCCACTTCCCCAGAAAAGAACAGAAGGAATAAATAAAATACTGATAGCATTCCATTTTATATTTCCGGGATAAAATTTACATACCAATAGAAAGAATTTCCAAATACCTCTATACCAGAATATATTTAAAAGTAATAAACAGGGAAGCCATAAATTAAACCCTGCAAGCATAAAAAAAGTACTAAACCTTACAACACTGAATGAATCACCTTGAGAGAAAAAGTATCTTCCTAATGGTAAAGAAGTGTATGCATCAAAACTAAGCCAATTTTCAAATGTTCTATGATCAAAAAATATAATGTCAATAGCATTTGCAGGTTTTTCCAATAATAATCTACTAAGCGCTCTTGAACTCCAAAAATAAGATATGCTGTCTCCTCCTTGATAATAGAAAAGATATATGAATGAGAAAATAATACCAAATAAAATTTTCATAGTAAAGCCAGTAATGAAATATTTATAAGCTAGTACATTTTCTTCATTTTTACGTTTTATGATTGAAAATAACAAAAGAACAGGTATCAAGTATATAAAAAAAACTCCGAAATCAAAAATTGAAATATAGTCAGAGGAATTAGATGAAAAATCAGAACCAGATATTGTAAAAAGTAAAGTCAAAATTTATAACATTTTATACGTACAAAAGTACATAAAGCATATAATATATCAAATGATTAATATAAATCAATGTAGCGTTAATATTTCCCACAATCTATTATACAAATAATCATTTCCATCAAAATAAAATCCCTTCTTCAATTTTTCAATTTCTTTATAATTTAAAATTCCTGATTTTGAAATTTTATTTTCAGAAGTGTTTTCTACAACAAATTGCTTTAATTCATTCTTCATCCATTTTTGTAAAGGCACTGCAAATCCTCGTTTTGGACGGTTAAAATATTTTTCAGGAATATAATCGTACAAAACTTTTTTTAATAAATATTTAGTTGTAATTCCTTTCATTCTTAAAGAAGGATGAAGGTTATATGCAAACTCTACAATCCTGTAATCTAAAAGTGGAACGCGTGTCTCAAGTGAATAATGCATGCTGGCGCGGTCGACTTTTACCAACAAATCGTCTTTTAAATAATATTTCAAATCGAAAAGCGATTGTTTTTCGGAAGCAGATAAATGCCTTGATAACTCTGGTTTTTCGTCGAGTTTAAATTCATGATAGAAGTCAGGCTGAAGTATTTTTTTTATTTCGGAACGCGAAAATAAATATTGTTCCTGCGAAAAAATATGACTGCAAATATTTTCTTTATTTACATTTTCAAAAAGTTGCGAAGCCCTTTTATAGCGGTTATTTAATAATGATAATGTTTTTTGAATTGGCGAACGAAATGTTTGCATAATCGAATTGTCAAGTCGTTCAGCCCATCGGTATGCGCCATATCCCATGAACAATTCATCGCCACCATCGCCCGATAAAGTCATGGTAACATTTTGTTTTGCCATTTTTGAAACAAGCAAAGTCGGGATAGCTGATGAATCGGCGAAAGGTTCATCATAAATTTCAGGTAATTTTGGAATAAGCTCTAACGCATCTTTTTCAGTTAAGGTATATTCGTGATGATTTGTGCCTAGGTAAGCGGCTATTGCTTTTGCATAAGGACTTTCATCAAACTTTGAATCATCAAAACGAATATTGAAAGTCTTAACCGGTTCGGAACTTATAGATTGTGCAATTGCTGTAACCAGACTTGAATCAATTCCGCCGCTTAAAAATGTTCCGAACGGAACATCACTTATCATGCGGTATTTCACTGAAGAAACAAGAAGTTCTTTTAAAATTTCTTTTGCTTCATTTTCATCAGAAATATATTTTTCTGAAATTTTATTATCAATATCCCAATATTTATTTATCTCAAAGCCTTTATTGGTAAGCTTTCCGTAAGAACCCGAAGGAAACTTGTAAATATTTTTATAAATGGAATGCGGTTCGGGTATGTAACCGAGGTGCAGGTATTCGTTGATGGCAACTGGATTTATAGAAATATTTTTATTGATAAAATTCAGTTTTATTAATGCTTTCAATTCCGAAGCAAAAGCGAAATTGTTCCCGTCCCAGTAGTAATACAAAGGTTTAATTCCAATCCTGTCGCGGAAAAAATGCAGTGATTTTTCTTCTTTATCATAAATTGCAATGGCAAACATTCCGTTTAGCTTGTTCACAAAATCAGCGCCCCACAAGGAAAATGCTTCCAGGATAATTTCTGTATCCGATGTAGTTTTCAATCTGAATTCTGAATTCTGATTCCGATACATATCGGAACTGAATTCTTTTTCAATTTCTTTAAAATTATACACTTCCCCATTATAAATCATCACATATCGGCCGTTATGCGAATGCATAGGCTGGTTGGCTGATGTTGAAAGGTCGATGATACTAAGCCTGCGATGACCTAATCCAATGAAATCAGAAAAATAAAATCCTTCTGCATCAGGTCCCCTGTGCGATAAAGCGGTAGTCATTTCTCCAAGTTCATCTCTTGAAAAAACTCCTGAATTTGAGTAAAAACCGCAGATTCCGCACATAAAATAAATCTTGTTGTAAAAGTAACAATTTTGTAACTTACAAACATGTAACTTACAATTTTGTAAAAAATATTTTCAAAAAAATGATTTCATTAACCTGATACTAAATTCTTAGTATTTTTACAAAAAACTTATTGTGAAAATCCTTTATATTTCATATGACGGAATGACCGACCCACTGGGGCAATCGCAGGTTATTCCTTATTTGTCGGGATTGACGGTCAAGGGCTATGAAATACTTTTAATCAGTTGCGAAAAAAAATCGAAGGAAACGAAAGAATATTCGGATATCAAAAATGATTTAGCATTAAAAAATATTAAATGGTTTCCGTTACGCTATACTTCTAAACCGCCTGTATTATCAACGGTTTTTGATATTTGGAAAATAAATCGTCTTGCGAAAAAAATAATCAGGAATTATAAGATTGATGCAATCCATTGTCGCAGTTATATTGCCGCGCTCACCGGTTTGAAAATGAAAAATAAATTCGGAACAAAATTTATTTTTGATATGCGCGGATTTTTTGCTGATGAACGAGTTGACGGTAATTTATGGAATATTAAGAACCCTTTATACAAGCAGGTTTACAATTATTTTAAAAAGAAAGAAAAACTTTTTTTTACTCATGCTGATTATATCATAAGTCTTACAAAAAGCGCAAAAGAAGAAATATTAAAATGGAAATTATCATCGGGGCCATTAAAAATAAAGGTCATTCCTTGTTGTGCCGATTTGAAATTATTCAATAAAAAAAATATTGATGACAATAAAAAAAATAAATGGTTTGAGAAATTCAAAATACAAAAAGCCGATTTTATTATTTCATATTTGGGTTCAATAGGTACTTGGTATTTGCTTGATGAAATGCTTGATTTCTTTAAGGTTTTGAGTAATAAAAAGGAAAGTGCAAAATTTCTTTTTATCACGCATGAAAATCCTGAAAACATTTTAGAGAAAGCAAAACAAAGAAAAATTTCTACAGATAAAATAATTATTCAAAAAGCAAATCGATATGAAGTGCCCGAATTACTTGCGTTATCAAATATTTCGATGTTTTTTATTAAGCCGGTATTCTCAAAAAAAGCTTCTTCGCCTACCAAGATGGGAGAAATAATGGGCATGGGAATTCCTTTAATTTGCAATGGAAATGTGGGTGATGTTGATTTAATTATGAATGAAACAAAGTCTGGAATTGTTATAGATTCATTTAATGAAACGGAATACAATAAAGCGATTAATGAGATAGATAATGTTTTAAAAATTTCTCCTGAAATTATTTGCGCTTATGCTGAAAAATATTTTTCTTTGGAAAAAGGAATTGAGAAATATGATGAAGTCTATAAATCTTTAATGACTATAGAAAATGAGCAATAGTAATATTGTGATAATTGATTATGGAATGGGTAATTTATATTCGGTGCAATATAAATTGAAAAAACTTTTTCCTGATGTTATCGTAAGCTCATCAGCGGAAGAAATTCGTAATGCTTCAAAAATAATATTACCCGGAGTTGGTCATTTTGCTGTTGGCATGAAAAATATTATTGAAAAGAAATTAAAAGATGTTTTGGATTATAAAGCACTCGAAGAAAAAATTCCGGTTCTTGGAATATGCCTTGGCATGCAGCTTATAACGAATTATAGTGAAGAAGGAAACGTCGAGGGTTTAGGTTGGATTCCCGGAAAAACCATTCGATTTGAAAAAGAAAAATTAAGCGGATTAAAAATTCCACATATGGGATGGAATAATATTACAATTGATAAAAATGACTCTATTTTAAATGGCTTAACGAATGACGATATGTTTTATTTTGTTCATTCCTATCGTGTAATATGCGAAAATAATGAGGATTCATTATGTTCAACAGAATATGGAGTTAAATTTTCTTCCGGAATTTCGAAAGGAAATATTTACGGATTTCAGTTTCATCCTGAAAAAAGTCACGACAGCGGATTAAAAATTTTAAAAAATTTTATAAGCATTTAATATGTTTCGTCCCAGAGTAATTCCTTGTCTTTTACTGAGAAATAACGGGTTGGTAAAATCCGTTAAATTCAAAGATTACACCTATGTTGGCGACCCGTTAAATGCTGTGAAAATATTTAATGAGAAAAAAGCTGATGAACTGGTATTTCTTGATATTACTGCAACCAAAGAGAAGCGTTGCATTAATTTAAATCTTGTAAAAAATATTGGTGAAGAATGTAATATGCCTTTCGCTGTTGGTGGCGGTATTTCCAGTGTTGAGCAAATCCGTGAGCTTTTAAAAGCAGGAGCTGAAAAAGTTTGCATTAACAGCTATGCATATCATGATTTGAATTTTATTAAAAAAGCTTCTGATGAATTTGGCAGTTCAACAATTGTTGTTTCTATTGATGTAAAGAAAAATATTTTTGGTAAGCAACAGGTTTATATAAATGCCGGAACTAAATCAACTGGCGCCAATCCTGTAGATTATGCCCAACAGGTAGCTGAAAAAGGTGCAGGCGAAATCATTATTAATTCTGTTGATTGCGATGGGGCAATGACAGGATATGATACTGCACTGATAAAAAAAGTTGCCGACGCTGTTGATGTACCTGTTGTTGCATTAGGTGGTGCCGGTTCACTTAATGATTTGAAAAAAGCAGTTACAGAAGGAAATGCTTCGGCAGTGGCAGCCGGAAGTTTATTTGTATTTCATGGAAGCAGGAGGGCTGTGCTGATTAATTTTCCTACACAGAAAGAACTTGTAACGTTATTTGAGTAATAATCTAATTTTTAGTTTCGTAAAATCGTTTAATCACTTTTCCTATTTCTTTGATTTCTTTTCTATTTAAATCATAAAACATAGGTAACCTTAGCAGTTTGGAACTTTCCAGTGTGGTAAATAAATCATCGCCGTTAAATATACCAAATGCTTGTCCTGCTTTTGAACTATGTAATGGCAAATAATGAAAAGCTGGATAAACAGTGTTTTTATTTAAAAAGTCAATTAGATTATTTCTTTCTGTTTCGTCTTTGCATTTCATATAAAAAATATGTCCGTTATGTTTGCAGTAATCAGGAATTACCGGCAGCCCAATCCTTCCTAAAGATTCCAAATATTCAAGTTCTTCTTTATATAATTCAAAAAGTTTTACTCTTTTTTTATTTACTTTTTCATAAGCTTGTAATTGAGCATAAAGAAATGCAGCGTTTATTTCTGAAAGCAAATACGATGACCCTTTATCAAGCCATGAATATTTTAATGTTTCACCTCTTTTGAATTTGCTCCTGTCGGTTCCTTTTTCCCTTATTATTTCTGCCCTTTCCGCAAATATTGAATTATTAATAATAATTGCTCCGCCTTCACCACAATGGATGTTTTTAGTTTCATGAAAGCTGATGCAGCCGATATCTCCAATAGTTCCAAGGTATTTATCGTTGTATTTTGCCCCAAAGGCATGAGCAGCATCTTCAACTAAGAATAAATTATTTTTATCAGTAATTGCTTTTATTTTTCCCAAGTTACATGCAATTCCGGCATAATGAACCACAACAATTGCTTTCGTTTTTTCGGTAATTGCCTGTTCAATCAAATTCTCGTCGATATTCATTGTTTTCGGATTAATATCAACAAAAACAATTTTTGCTCCTCTTAGCACGAATGCATTTGCTGACGAAGGAAAAGTGAATGACGGCATTATTACTTCATCACCTTCTTTAATATTACAGAGTATTGCAGCCATTTCAAGCGCGGCAGTACCGGAAGGTGTGAGAAAAACTTTAGAACAGCTCAAATCTTTTTCAATCAGTTCCTGACATTTTTTATTGAAACTACCGTCTCCCGAAAATTTTTTTAAAGCAAGAGCTTTTCTAATGTATCGGTTCTCTTTGCCTGTTGTATAAGGTATATTGAATGGGATCATCAGAATTTAGTATCAATACAAAGATAAAGATATAATTAAATATTGTGAACCGATTGTTTAAAAATTCATTTCTTAAACAGAAAATACTTGAACCGTTTTTTGTTATTTTGCCAATGAAATAAAAAATATTATGAGAGTATTATTATTAGGTTCAGGCGGGAGAGAACATACTTTTGCGTGGAAAATGGCACAAAGTCCTTTGCTTGATGAATTATGGATTGCACCGGGAAATGCCGGTACTGCTGATTATGGAGAAAATGTAAACATTAACCCTAACGATTTTAATGAAATAAAAAACTTTGTGCTGGCGCATGAAGTGGATATGATTGTTGTAGGACCGGAAGAACCTTTAGTTAACGGAATTGTTGATTTTTTTAATAATGATACAGAATTAAAAAATATTCCGGTTATAGGTCCCTGCAAACAAGCTGCGGCACTTGAAGGAAGTAAGGATTTTGCTAAAGCCTTTATGAAAAAGTATAATATTCCGACTGCTGCATATCAGTCGTTCTCTGCTAATGAAATAAAAGATGCAAAAAGTTTTCTGAAAAGCATGAACCCTCCGTATGTTTTGAAAGCTGATGGATTAGCAGCCGGAAAAGGTGTTATAATATGTGAAGATATTCTGAAAGCAGAAACAGAATTAACGGAAATGCTTCAGAACAGGAAGTTTGGTAATGCCAGTAATAAAGTGGTGATTGAACAGTTTTTGAAAGGAATTGAACTTTCATCTTTTATAATTTCCGATGGAAAATCATATTTTATTCTTCCTGAAGCTAAGGACTATAAAAGGATTGGCGAAGGTGATACCGGTTTAAATACCGGTGGAATGGGCGCTATATCGCCGGTTCCATTTGCTGATGATGCTTTTTTGCTAAAAGTAAAAGACAGAATTATTGAGCCAACAATGAACGGATTAAAACAGGAAGGGATTGAATTTGTAGGTTTTATTTTTGTGGGTTTGATAAATGTAAACGGCGAACCTTACGTAATTGAATATAACGTAAGGATGGGCGATCCGGAAACAGAAGTCGTTTTACCCCGCATTAAAACAGATATACTTGAAATATTTAAAGCTGTTGCAGAAAAAAAATTGAATGAACAGGATATGGAAATCAATCCTGATTATGCCGTTACTGTGATGCTTGTTTCACATGGTTATCCTGGCAATTACGCTAAAGGAAAATTAGTTACAGGATGCGAAGATATTAAAAACAGTTTGGTGTTTCATGCCGGAACCACATTTAAAGATGAAGACGTAGTAACAAACGGAGGGCGCGTTATTGCTGTTACTTCATTGCATAAAGAAATGAAATCGGCATTAAATATTTCATTTCAAAATGCTGACAAAATAAATTTTGAAGGAAAATATTTTAGAAAAGATATTGGCGCCGACCTGATGAAGTTTTTAAAATAAATTATGTTAACAAGAATCTTTGGTTCAAACAGCATTTTTTCATTAGGTGTATTGATATTACTTACCGTTGTATTATGGAGTAAAATGTTTTGTACCGAAAATGCTTTTATTGGATATATACCGGCTTCCCCGTTTTATAATGTTTTGGTAACTTATCTTGGTGATTTTGTAATTATAAATTCATTTATAGCCATAGTCCTTGTTTTGTTGCAGGCATTATTGATAAATAATCTTTTATCAGGGAACGATCTGATGCCCGGTAAAACCTACATGGGGGCTTTTATCTTCATATTGTTTACTGCTTCATTCAGCGATATTGTTGTGCTTCATCCAATCATATTTTCGGGATTCATTATGACGATAGTACTGAATAACCTGTTCAAACTTTATGAGAAAAATGAAGGATATGCCTTGGTTTTCAATACTTCTATGCTGGTGTCTTTTGCTTCCATGTTTTATTTTCCTGCTATAGTTTTTATCTTTTTTATTTGGGCGTGTTTTATTGTATATAGGATTTTAGCATGGAGAGAATGGTTTATAAGCCTGATAGGTTTTGGGTTGCCCTATTTATTTCTTGGAACATATTATTTCTGGAACGACAAACTTCCATTGAAAATAAATGAGTACGCGCATGCAATTCAGGTTATAAATTTTTATGATTTTAAACCTACATTCAATACTTATATTTTTATAAGCTTAATTGGGTTTATCTTATTAATGGCAGTTTTTTTCATGATTAAATTAATCAGCGAAAAAGCGATACGCATCAGGAAACTTCTTTCTCTTATAATTTGGTTGTTTGTAATTTCATATTTGTCAATGGTTATAAGTCCGCTATATGGTATCATTGGTTTTGTTATGTTGCTGGTGCCGGCATCTGTAATAGTAGCATTGTATATTTCAAATATGCGCAAATCAATACGAAACGAAATAATATTGATTTTAATTACGATAATAGTGGCATTTAGCCGTTTAGATATATTCGAATTAATAAAATAAATTTAGTAATTTTACAAAAGAAAAATTTGAACTATGAAATTTGGTGTTGTTATTTTCCCGGGCTCTAATTGTGACCATGATATTATTTATGTATTGAAAAATATCATGAAACAGGAAGTTGTTAAACTATGGCATAAAGATAAAGATTTGCAAAAGTGCGAATTTATTGTTCTTCCGGGAGGTTTTTCATATGGCGATTATTTAAGGTCAGGAGCAATTGCAAGGTTTTCTCCCATTATGGAAAACGTGATTCAACATGCAAATAACGGTGGTTACCTGATGGGAATCTGCAACGGGTTCCAGATTTTATGCGAAGCTGGATTATTGCCCGGAACATTGCAGCATAACAATAATCAGAAATTTATTTGTAAAAATATTTTTATCAAACCTCAGACAAAAAATACAATTCTTACATCTGAACTTAATCCTGAAGAAGCCCTGAAAATACCTATTGCTCACGGCGAAGGAAGATATTATATTGATGAAAAAGAATTGAAGAAATTAAATGACAACGACCAAATCCTTTTCCGTTATTGCGATGAAAAAGGAAAAATAACTCCAGAAGCCAATCCCAATGGTTCACTTGAAAACATTGCAGGAATATGCAATTTAAAAAGAAATGTTTTTGGTATGATGCCACATCCTGAAAGAGCTGCTGACATTGAGCTACAAAACACAGATGGAAGAAAAGTATTTGAATCGGTACTGAAAAATTTTGTGACGGTTTAATAATTTTTTTACGATGCCGAAAATATTATTCGTTGCGGCTCATCGTCCCGGAAGGTCTCCCAGTCAGCGTTTCCGCTTTGAACAATATATTGATTTCTTAAAAGATAATGGCTTTGATTCCGATTTCTCATTCCTGGTTTCTTCAGAAGATGATTTGTATTTATATGAAAAAGGGCATTTGCTGAAAAAGTATGAATTCCTTTGTAAATCATACAGTATCCGTTCACTTGATCTAAAAAATTTAAAAAATTACGATTGCGTTTTTGTTCAGCGCGAAGCATTAATGTTCCGTTCCATTAAATTTGAGAAAGCTTTTAGCATGCATTCAAAATTAGTTTTCGATTTCGATGATGCCATATGGCTAATGGATGTTTCGGAAGGAAATAAAAAATGGAAATGGCTCAAGAATCCTGCAAAAACTGAGCAAATCATAAAATTATCGCATATGGTTTTTGCCGGTAATAAATATCTTTTTGATTATGCTTCGCTATTCAATAAAAATGTAAAAATTGTTCCGACAACTATCGATACCGATTATCATAAGAAGAAGACCCTGAAAAAAAATAATGATAAAATTTGTATTGGATGGACCGGAAGCATTACTACTATCAAGCATTTCAGGATGGCCGAAAATTTTCTAAAAAAAATAAAAGATAATTTCGGTGATAAGATTTATTTCAAACTGATTGGAAGCGAAACATACGAAAATGAAAAATTAAAATTAAAAGGAATACGCTGGAATAAAGAAACCGAAATTGATGACCTTTCGGAAATTGATATTGGAATTATGCCTTTACCCAATGACGAGTGGACAAAAGGGAAATGCGGGTTCAAAGGGTTGCAATATATGGCTTTGGAAATTCCCACGGTGATGTCTGCAATAGGAGTGAATAATGAAATAATTCAGGATGGTGAAAACGGGTTTCTTGCAAATACTGAAGAAGAATGGATTGAAAAAATTTCACAGTTAATTGAATCGAAAGAATTGCGTGAAAAACTTGGTGCTGGTGGAAGACAAACTGTTATTGAAAAATATTCTGTTGAATCGCAAAAAAATTATTACCTTGCATACTTCAAGGAACTAATTCAATTGTAATATGTTATTAGCTTCATATACCAATGATTTGATAGAAGCAGGTTGCGATGAAGCAGGTCGTGGGTGCCTTGCAGGTCCTGTATTTGCTGCTGCTGTGATTTTACCTGCAACATATAAAAATAAATTACTTAACGATTCAAAAAAAATTTCTCCCGATAATCGCGAGAAGTTAAGAAAAGATATTCAGAAAAAGGCTATTGCATGGGCTGTTGCTGAAGTTTCGAATAAAGAAATCGACAGGATAAATATTTTAAATGCCTCAATTGCGGCAATGCACAAGGCAATAAAAAAATTAAAAGTCAAACCACAGTTACTACTTATCGACGGGAACCGTTTTAAAAAATATGATGATATTCCTCATAAGACCATTGTTGGTGGCGATGGATTGTACATGTCGATTGCAGCAGCTTCAATATTAGCGAAAACTTATCGCGATGAATATATGATAAAACTGGATAAAGAATGTCCTGCATATCATTGGGGAAAGAATAAAGGGTATCCTACAGAAGCGCATTACGAGGCAATTCAGAAGGAAGGTATCAGCATACATCATCGCCGTACCTTCAATTTGAATCCGCAAATAAAATTAGAATTTTAAATTCTTATTATTTTCTTGAAATAAATTTTCCTTTAAGTCCTGAAATATTTATTTTATTTTTTTCAAGAACTTTTTTTCCTTTAACAAATACATATTCAGGTTTTCCGATAGTTTCAAAGCCTTCGAAAATATTGCTATCGCAATTTTGATGATGCGTTTTTGATGAAATATTTTCTTTAATTTTTGGATTCCAAACAACAATATCCGCATCGGAACCTTTTGTCAAATCACCTTTTCGCGGATTAAGCCTGAATATTTTTGCAGGATTGGTACAGCACAACTGAACGTATTGTTGAACAGAAATTTTATTTTTGAGAACGCCATAAGTATATAAAAGAGATAATCGGTGTTCAATGCTCCCTGCACCATTAGGCACTTTTGTAAAATTTGAAATACCAACATCTTTTTGTCCCGATAAATTAAACGGACAATGATCGGTAGCAATAACACTTACTGAACCTTTTTGAATGCCTTGCCACAAGCGGTTTTGGTCTTCAACATTTCTTAACGGTGGGCTTATAATATATTTTAAAGAGTCGGGAAGAGGAAGTTCGTATAACGATTCATCGAGAAATAAATATTGCGGACAGGTTTCGGAAAATACCGGCTGTCCTTCTATCTGGGCTTTTTCAATTGCATCAAGTGAACCTGCTGCCGATGTGTGAACAATGTATACAGGGCATTTGGTTTGCTTTGCAATTTGAATAACATTCTTTACAGAGTTGATTTCACATTCCACGGGTCGTGATAAAGCATGATATTTTGGTAATGTTTTATTTTCCCTGATGAATTTTTTTTGTAAGCGGAGAATTTCATCACCTGTCTCGCAATGTACAGTTACCAAAGCATTCAGCTTAGCTGCAGTTTTCATCACTTCAAGCAATTCTGCTTCTTCAATTCCAACAGTGCCTTTATAAGCTAAATAAGTTTTAAATGAAGTAATGCCGTATTTTTTTACAATAATTTCCATCTCCCTTGCTATTTCAGGCTTCCATGATGTTATACCCATATGAAATGAATAATCAATTAATGACTTTTCGGCAAACCTCATTCGTTCAGTAAGTGCATCAATAAGCGATTCATTTTTAACCGGAGTAACAAAATCAATAAATGATGTGGTGCCTCCGTAAATTGCTGCAATGCTGCCAGTATAAAAATCGTCGGACGAAGGACCTGCCGGAGTTTGAAGTTCCATGTGAACATGTGCATCAATGCCTCCCGGAAAAACAAGTTTACCGGAAATGTCAATAATGTTGGTATCTTCAGGAATTGAAGAAATATTTTCTTTTATTTCAGAAATGATTTCTCCGGAAATGAGAATATCTTCGCTATATTCTTTTTCTGAAGAAATCAATAATCCATTTTTTAACAGAATTGATTTCATTCTTTTATTTTCATTATCAAAATATTCTTTTAAAATTATACCTGCAACCGGTACTGTTTTCGTATTAGTTGCGTAATTTAGCAAAATTAATGATTATTCACTTAAACTAAATTTATTACTAAAGAATTATGCAATTCATATTTGCCACGAATAATAAACACAAGCTGCATGAAGTAAGAGAAGCAGTTGGAGAACGATTTAAAATCATCAGTCTTGATGAAGCGGGGATTAAAGAAGATATTCCTGAAACAGGCATTACACTTGAAGAAAATGCAAAAATGAAAGCTCAATATATTTTTGATAAGTATCACGAAAATTGTTTTGCTGATGATACCGGCCTTGAAATCGATGCAATTGACGGGAGACCTGGAGTGTATTCTGCACGTTATGCCGGTGAAGGTTGTAACTTCGAGGATAATATGATAAAAGTTTTAGAAGAGATGAAGGGAAGAGAGAACCGTAAAGCCCGTTTCCGTTGTGTTGTTGCGCTGATAATAAATGGTGAGGTGATGAGTTTTGAAGGAAGGGTTGAAGGGAATATATTAACCAGAGAGCGCGGAAATAAAGGTTTTGGTTATGATCCTATTTTTATTCCTGAAGGGTATGATATTACTTTTGCAGAAATGTCGTTAGAAGAAAAAAATAAAATCAGCCATAGAGGTAAAGCTATACACAAGCTTACAGAATACCTGTTATCACAATCTTTCTAAGAAAATTATTTTTTAATTACATTATCTAAAAGAATTGAAAATAATTCTTTTAATGAAATACCGTAGCTTTGAGCCTGTTTGGGAATAATGCTTGCAGTGCTTAATCCGGGAATGGTATTTACTTCAAGAAAATAAGGAATATTATTTTTTATGATAAAATCAAAACGGGCAACACCTCTGCAATTATATTTTTTAAAAAGATTTAATGATATTTCTTTACACTTTTTATGTATTTCTTCGGGAACACGTGCAGGAGTTATTTCATCAGTAAGACCGGGTTCGTATTTAGCGATATAATCAAAAAATTCTCTTTTAGGTACGATTTCGGTTAATGGCAAAGCAATTAGTTCATTTCCTTTCTGAAGTATACCACAAGTAACTTCTATTCCTTCAATGAATTCTTCTATCTGAACTTCTGTATCTTCTTTAAATGCAGTTTTTATGGCTTCTTCCAATTCTTCTTTTACCTTAACTTTGGTAACGCCAATGCTCGAGCCACCATTATTGGGCTTTACAAAACAGGGAAGCCCTGTGGTTTTCAGAATATCATTGATATCATATTTTTCTCCTAACCTTATTAATTCTGATTTTGCTATGGTAACTCCGTATTGATCAGCTAAAGCATGACTAAAATGTTTACTAAAAGTAACAGCCGATGAAATGACTCCTGAAAAAGTGTATGGAATGCCCATCATATCAAAGTATCCCTGGAGTTTGCCATCTTCACCGGGAGTTCCATGAATGGCAATAAATACTGCATCGAAAAGAATTTTATTACCGTTATCATAAACAGAAAAATCATTTTTATCCACGGCGCTCATGGTGTTGTCATCAGCTATGTATGTCCAGTTCTTCCCTGATAACAGTATAGTATAAACATTATATTTTTCTCTTTCAATGTTTTCTTTGATAATGGTAGCGCTTTTCAGAGAAATAACAGATTCGCCGGAATCTCCGCCGGTTATAAGTGCAATATTCTTTTTTGATGACATAGAATTTTTCCTTTTCAACAATTTATATTATTCAATTTCCCTACAGACTGCAAATATATGCATATTTGATAAGTTAAAATTTTTCTGTTTAAGTATAATAATAACAACAGAAGGTTAATAATTCATTTTTCGTGTTGTTGTTGTATGTATCAATCTTGATATTAATTTTTATCTTTGCCTTGTAACAATAAATAAAGATTTTTATTGTTTAATGAATTTATTGTTTCAAAAAAATACAAAATGGGACTGAAACAATTTCTTAAAAGCAAAGTATTTTTAAAACATTTGATTTTATCTGTAGCGGTAACCTTTATTCTTATATGGGTAATTACACTGCTGTTAGGTGGTATTACTCATCATGGCGAGGAAATTACTGTTCCTGATCTTACCGGATTAAAGACAGAAGAGATTGGAGAATATTTAAATGATAGAGGTTTGGATTACCTGATTATTGATTCCATTTATGATTCCAATGGGAAAAAAGGTACGGTTGCCAGCCAGGACCCGTTCCCCAATTCAAAAGTAAAAAGCGGAAGAGTGATTTATGTAACGGTAATTGCTATATTACCCGAACGTGTTGCAGTTCCAGACCTGAAAGACCTTACATTAAGACAATCGGTTGCTATTCTTGAAACCTACGGACTTAAAACCGGGAAGCTCGAATATGTAAAAGATATAGCACGCAATGCTGTATTAAAGCAAAAGTATAATGGCGAACCCATTGAACCCGGAAGACAAATTGAAAAAGGTTCATCTATTGATCTTGTAGTGGGAAGGGGAGAGGAAAATGAAAAAACATCAATTCCTTTTCTTATTGGAAAAACACGTAATGAAGCAATAAGGTTGATTACTGAAAACGGTTTGAATTTAGGTGATGAAGATTTTGAAGATGGCGCCGACACAGCAAATGCTAAGGTATATAAACAAAGTCCTTTTTATACTAAAAAAGAATCGGTAAGCCTTGGAAGTACCGTTAATCTTAGATATAAATCAAGTAAAAAATTTGATTTTAAAGCATATCTTAAAAAAATTAAAAGTGATACAATTGACAATGAATAAAAAAATTATTCATATACTGATAGTATTATTATTTCCGGTACTTATAAATGCACAGGAAATAGTAACAGGATTATATACAAACCCTGTTTTAAAAGATATGAAAACAATTCATGCTGAGAGAAAATTTTCAGGAATGCTGAAGCTCCCATTTTTTGATGATTTTTCAACAGTTAGTGTTTTTCCTGATGATACTTTGTGGACAGACAAATATGTTTTTATCAATTCTTCGTATTGTAAAAATCCACCCACTTATGGTGTTGCTACTTTCGACGCGTTAAACGATTCCGGTGCGCTATATACTAACGCTACAGCTTATAGTTTTATAGCCGATTCGCTTACTTCAAATTTTATTAAGCTCGATTCAATTTATGGAATTGATACGGTTGCTTTAACTATTGGCGATTCCGTATATCTTAGTTTTTTATATCAACCGCAGGGAATTAGCAATGCTCCCGAAACCGAGGATTCACTGGTCCTTGAATTTTATGCTCCGCTAACAGGAGAATGGAAACATGTGTGGAGTTCAGAAGGAAGCACGATGGCACAGTTTTATGCAAAACATGGAAAATGGTTTCAGCAGGTAATGATTCCTATTACCGATAGTGCAACATATTTTCATAAAGGATTCCGTTTTCGTTTTTATAATTATGCAAGCCTTGCCAATAACAGCATGCCAAGCTGGGCAGGTAATGTTGACCAATGGAATTTAGATTATATCTATCTTGATAAAGATCGTAGTATTGCAGATACTGCTTATAGAGATATTGCTTTTGTTGAGCCTGCACCAAGTGCGCTGAAAAATTATTATTCCATGCCATGGTCGCAATATTGCGATAATCCTGCAACTGAAATGAAAGATACGTTATACATGACAATTACGAACCTTGATACAGTCGAATACAATTCAAGTTACAGGTTTGGTGTTTTTAATGAAAATGAAACCAATGTATACTCATACGATGGTGGTAGTTGGAATGTTTATCCGTATTCACAGGCAGGATACCAAAATTATCAACCTCATGCACGACCTCCTGTAGAATTTGATTATCCATGTAATTCCAGCGATAGCGCTTCATTCCGCATTGTTCATTTGATTAAGGAAGGCATGGTCGGCGATAATCACAGGCAAAACGATACAGTTGTATTCAATCAGAAATTTTATAATTATTATGCTTACGATGATGGTACTCCTGAAGGAGGATATGGTTTAACCCCTGCAAATTCAATGCTTGCATACAAGTTTACCTTGAATCATCCGGATACGCTTAGAGCAATTGATATGTTTTTTAACCAGACGTATAATAATGCCAGTCAGCAATATTTTAATCTTACAATATGGAATGATGGTTCGGGAAGTCCAAAAGATATTATTTATCAGCAAACAAGTTTAAAGCCGCAGTTTGAGGATAGTCTTAATAAGTTTTACAGGTACGCTGTTAACGATGAAACATTAATACTTAGCGGAACCTTTTATGTAGGCTGGGTTCAGGTTACTGCCGATAATTTAAATTTAGGCTTTGATAAAAATAATGATGCGCATTCAAATATTTATTTTAATACCGGAAGCGGATGGATGAACAGCATTTATTCCGGCGCTTTAATGATACATCCGGTACTTGGTAAAAAACTGCCTGTTTATGCAAACATATCTGAAATTGCTGAAAACACAGGAGAAATTAAAACATACCCCAATCCTTCGAGTGGTGAAAATATTACAATCTGTCTTCCAAATAAAATCAATAAGGATAATTCAGAATTTATAATTCATGTTTTTGATATTCTTGGTAACGAAGTTTATAAATCACCTTTTTCAAAAAATATTGATATTTCAGATTTGCAAAATGGAATTTATCTGCTTTCGATAACTTCAAATAGTAGTAAAATCAAGTATTTTACAAAACTTTCAATTTTAAAATAAATTTTTTATAATGTCAGAAGAATTTGAAGTCCTCGACGAAGAGCAGGAAATGTATGAACATTATCGCTTTGTAGTTGATAAAGGTCAGAGCCTGCTGAGGATTGATAAATACCTAATGAATCGCATTGAAGGAGTTTCACGAAGTAAAATTCAGGCAGCAGCAAATGCCGGAAATATTCTGGTGAATAAGAATTCAGTAAAGCCTAATTATAAAGTAAAACCTTGTGATATAATTTCTATCGTGCTGGCTCAGCCTCCGCGCGAAATAGAATTGATTCCACAGAATATTCCTATCAACATTGTTTATGAAGATGATGATATTATTATAATAAATAAAGAACCGGGAATGGTTGTTCACCCGGGTTATGGCAATTATACAGGAACATTGGTCAATGCATTGATTTATCATTTTCAGCAATCAGAAAAAAATAATGAAAACGTAAAACCATTTCTTGTTCATCGTATTGATAAAAATACCTCGGGAATAATTTTGGTTGCTAAAAATGAAATAGCACAGGCTAAGCTGGCAAAAGAATTTTTTGATCATACCATAAAAAGAAAATATCATGCGCTGGTTTGGGGCGATTTTAAAGAGGAAGAGGGTACAATTACCGGGAATATTGCGCGTAGTTTGAAAGATAGAAAAATTATGGCTGTTTTCCAGGATGAAGAAATTGGCAGATCGGCAATAACACATTACAGGGTACTTGAGCGTTTTGGTTATATCACTTTAATTGAATGCCAGCTGGAAACAGGTCGTACTCACCAGATACGGGTACACATGAAATATGCGGGACATCCGCTTTTTAATGATGAAACTTATGGCGGGGACTATATTTTAAAAGGAACGACTTTTTCAAAATATAAACAGTTTATAGAAAATTGTTTTAATATCCTTCCGCGACAGGCGCTGCATGCAAAATCGCTCGGGTTTAAACATCCTGCAACAGGAGAAGAAATATTCTTTGATTCCGATTTACCGCACGATATGCAGGCTGTTATTGTGAAATGGAGAAAATATATTTCAGATAAAAAAAATGAATTTGAAGAATAAAAAAAGTCCCGAAATCCCGATATCTATAGGGATTTCGGGACTTTTTTTATTAGTTATTTAAGTAATGATATCCTTCGGATTACATTACCTTCCGTTGTTTGAATGTTTACAATATATATTCCTGAATTTTCGCTTGAAATATTAATGGTCATTTTATCAGTTGTTCCGTCATAAGTAATACTTTTAATATGTTCACCAATCATATTGTAAACATCAATGTTTACATCCGTTTTTTCATATCCTGAAAAATCAATGGTAAATTCGTTATTGGTAGGATTAGGAAATAATTTAATTTCTTTATCATTAATAATGTCATTAACAGCTGCATTAGAACATAAGCTATAAGTTGAATTTGCAGTTCCAAGGTTTTTTAAAGGTCCGGTTGCAAAACACGCTTGTATCCTTGCTTTCTGGTTAGGTGTAAAATTATGATAACAGGCATCTTCGGTATAGTCCATAAAATTCATGTACATAAACCCCGGGCTTGTAGTAGCACAAGCATCAGTTAAAACGCCTGTTGGACAGTCATAATTCTCACTAGCTTGATTTGGGGTGTCGTTGCAATAATCAGAACCACTGCAACCCGATTCGTCGCCCCAAATATGGTAAAGGTTAAAACAATGTCCGATTTCATGAGTTGTTGTGCCGCCTTTATTGTATGGAGCAGATGCACCGGTTTTCCCAAAATATTGATAATGGATTACAACCCCATAAGTGTTGCTTAATCCAGTAACAGGAAATTCAGCATAACCACAAAGCCCACCACCAAGAACACAAACCCAGATATTCATATATTTATTAGGGTTCCATTGGTCGGCTCCTCCATTAGATGAATATTTTACCATATCATCGTAAGTCCATGATGTAACAGTTGTTTGTTTATATTCAACACCCGTGGTCGGGCTTCCATTAGGATCCTTGGTAGCAAGGCAGAATTGTAATTCTGTATTTGCTTTTAGAGATGAAGCAAATGCACCCATATTCCCGTTTGTGTTAAGTCCGGCATAATCAATATTTAGGATGTCTATCTGTTCCTGTACCCGCGTAAGAGAAATAGCCTGGGCTGTAGTTTTATAAACAACATGAACAACTACAGGAATTGTTACAACTGTTTTTTGTTCATAATTAGGATTGTTTTTTATCCATTCCTGTGTCTGTTCTTCCAGCTGCTGAAGTTTGTGTGTATAGCCAGGGTCTAATGCTTCCAATGCTTTCCGGTGTTCCATGGTAGCACAATGTCTTTTGGGGATTACAGCATTGTTATCATCTACGGTATTTTGAGCATTTGTAAATGAAGCGGATATCAACACTGATCCGATAATAAGTAATAGTTTTTTCATAGGCTTTTAAATTGATTTATTAATGTTGATTTATTGAATCTGTTATTAAGGGGTTGAGTTGTTATAAAAAGGTTTAATATAAATAAAAAAATAGATAAGATACTAATGTTAAGTTAAGTCAAATATATCACAGAATGGCATATTGAGTTTATCGAAATGTGAACATTCTGTATGCGGTTTATCCTTCGATTTATACCGATACGTAACAGGTCGCCGCGGCGACTGCAAAAATAATTTTTCAACAAGCGTTACTATCGGCATAACTCGTTCTAATAATTTTTTCAAAATGGATAAGAACGAGTATACTCAGGATTATCGCCATTTCAAAATAAACTTAACACTACAAATATATCCTTT
This sequence comes from Bacteroidales bacterium, assembly GCA_035353855.1. Classification (NCBI taxonomy): domain Bacteria; kingdom Pseudomonadati; phylum Bacteroidota; class Bacteroidia; order Bacteroidales; species Bacteroidales bacterium. Next base: position 120,017 of record DAOQAK010000002.1, read on the forward strand.
TAAAGGATTTTAAGCAAATCCTTTATCTTATTTGTTGATACTTTTTTTTCATTTATTCAGGAGAATTTTCTTATAGGGTGATTCAGGAGCTTATTTAATTGGATTATAAAGCGAATCTCTTTCAACAGGGATTTTTTTTGCATCAGAAATTATTTTTATCATTTCATCTTTAGTAAGCGTAGGATTTTTATCTTCAACACCGGCCATAGAATAAATTTTTGTTGAATCTTCAATAGTTCCGTCAATATCATCGACTCCAAATGACAGGGATAATTGTGTAGTTGCTTTGCCTATCATGGGCCAATAAGCTTTTAGGTGAGGAAAATTATCAAGAAATATCCTGCAAACCGCGTAATTCCTGAGGTCTTCGGTTACTGAGATTTCTTGTGGTAAATTCAGTTTATTATTTTTATTGCGATATTTTAAAGGAATAAAAGCATTAAATAAATTTGTTTTATCTTGTAATTCGCGAAGCTTATCAAGATGAGCGATACGATGAGAATAATTTTCTATATGTCCGTAAAGCATAGTGGCATTAGAAGGTATGCCACAATTGTGGGCAGCTTCATGAATTTTAAGCCATGTAGTTCCGGCTGATTTATTTTCACAAATTTGGTTTCGGATCTCTTCTGAGAATATTTCAGCACCACCTCCGGGAATAGAATTCAAGCCTGATTTTTTTAAAATCTCAAAACCTTCTATATATGTTTTTCCTGATTTTGAAAACATGTAATCGAGTTCAATAGCTGTAAAGGCTTTGATATGAATATTGGGAGCAATTTCCCTAATTTTAGAAATAAGATTACTGTAATAGTCCAGGTCTTTATCAGGATGAACGCCGCCAACAATATGTATTTCGGAAATTTTTTTACTTAATGCTGATTTTATTTTTTGTAATATTTCCACTATTGACATTTCCCAACTTCCTGGTTCACCTGCCTTTCGTGAGTATGAGCAAAACCTGCAATTATAAATGCAGATGTTTGTTGGTTCAATGTGGATATTTTTTATGAAGTATGTGTTGTCTCCATTTTTCTTCTTTCTTATAAAATCTGCGAGCAAACCTAAAAATCCCAAATCTGCTTTTTCATAAAGTAATAAACCTTCTTCAGTATTGATTCTTTGTGAAGAAAAAACTTTATCAGCAATAATTTTTAATTGATTATCGTGGAGAGAATTATTTATAACGGCTAAATTCATTAAAATATTTTTACAAAAATAAAAAACGTCCTGAATTTTCAGGACGTTTTTTATTTTAAGTATTATTAAGTTACTTTATTAAAGATAATTTTTTAATAACATTACCTGCAGGAGTTTTAATATTTATGATATATACGCCTGTTTCTTCATTTGACATGTCGATATTAACTCTATCAGTCGTACCTTCTGATTTAATAGTCTTTACAAGCTTACCAATCATATTATATACTTCAATTGTAGCTTCGGTATTTTGATAAGCTGAAAAGTCAACAGTAAATAAACTATTAGTTGGGTTAGGATACATCATAACATTGTGATCATTTACGATATTTTCATTTATACCTACGGCAGTTTGTGCACATATAACAGGGAAAATTGCCATGTCTAAATTAGCACCAACAAACCAATCATAGGAATACCATGTAGAACTGTTATATTGGAACCATCCTAAACTATCACCGCTTTTACCACTGCATTTATTATTAATAGTCATTACTGAAAGTTCATCGGTATTATAAGTAAATGATAAAGGTAAATCTAAAGTTACAAAGAATTTACTTGTTGTTGCAATAGGTGTAGTGAAATGATAAACATTGGTATTTACAAAACCGGTAGTCAAAGTACTTTTAAGTTTTGCAGTACTTGTTCCAAGCAGTATACCGGGTTTATTATCGGTGCCAACACTATAAATACTGGCAGTAGTACTTTGTGTGGTTCCTTTTAAAACAGCTAACTGAACAATAACATCTGATACCGTACTATTTGCAACTCCGTCATATCTTTGTGCAAGACGGGCTAAATCATTTTTTGAGGTGCTGCGTATAAAGGATAAAAAGCTATATGGAAACAAATACCATTCTCCGCTTAATTGTACCAGAAGAAATCATAAAGTCGTTTGATTTAATAGAGA